>CANCMG010000022.1 GCA_947378965.1 Alcaligenaceae bacterium
TTATTTTTATATTTTTTAAAAATGTACGTCTGAGGGGCTGGTGCTGTATCACCTCGTGATACAGGAGAGGGGCAACGAATTGGCATCGGCCGGACTAATTTAGCCGCGTGACTTTGGTTTGCGCCCGGCAAAGCGTGAGCCACTAAGCAGGCCAATCTGGAAACCCAAGGCCTCGAGGTCGCGGATCTCGGCCATTTTTTTACTGTGTTCAGCGCGGTCTGCTCTTGTGTCGTTGCCGTGAATCGTCTTGGCTTGGGCGCAACGCACTCTGCCTTCGGGTGTTTTCGGTCCGGTAGATCGCCCGCCATGAAAACCACATTTTGTTTTGCCTTTGAGTGCAGCGATGCCGCACTGGAGCTTTGTCCTCTTTGACTGCGCTGTGCAGCGCTGGCATGTAATGCGGCCACCAGCGGTGACTAAGACTTGTTCTAAATGTAAAGTTAAGTGCATTGCGCCTCCTGAGGCGGCCTCGCTTGATGTCGGTTGTGCATTTCGCGCAGGACCACATGGCTCAGCAGCATATTGTTGGGTGACCTAGGGTCACTTCTAGAAATATTTAAAACGCAGGTCCCACTAGAATTAATCATATAAATCAATGGTTTATGTTATGCAGTGGGACCTTACTATGCTATTCACAAACTTATGTGTTTTGTTAAAAAAGAAGAGTAACCCTCAAGCAGCTGTTGTTAAAAAGACTTTGGAAAAGTTATAGAAAAATGGGGGGAGGTCCCACTGGAGTTGTCAGGCGGGTTAGTTTTCACTGGACGTGTCAAACAACATATGCAACCGAGCTTGCCGGCTCTTTTTGTCAACGCTTATAGTCTGCCCCGTCAGGCTTGGCACGTAGTGATACGTAGCGCCATTAGTTTGTCTGGACTTCATCTTTCCGTTGTGTTTAACGATGGTGGCCGCTAGGCGCATGTGATCACCCTTGGTGGCGCGATCTAAACCAAGCGCGGTACAAATTTCAGCCATTGAGTGCCAGTCCCACGATTGAGCTGTGGCAAAGTCAAACTTCTGCAACAGTAGATCAACGGCAGGGTCCGTTACGGTAAACCGCTCTGTGTATAGGGCAAGGCGTTTTTGCTCTTCTTCATCAAGATGCCATGCTTCTCCGCTCTGATACCATGTGTACACCTCAGCCCATAGCTGCTGATAATTAATGGTGGTATCTCTTTTGACTTGGGCAATCTCGATCGGCCAAAAGCGCCTGTTACCGGTTGTGTCGTGTAGAAACTGATACTCGTTCACGGTTCCTGCGAATACGGTTCGCCGGGGGTACGTTGAGTCGCGTTTTGCGTATGGGCGACGAACCACGTCAGTGTCGCGCGTCAGAAAAGCTTTAAGTTGTGAAATTTCTGACTTTTTGAAGGTGCTCTCTAGCTCCCCTAACTCAACGATCCAATTGCTAATTGAGCTGATCACGCTGTCTTTGTTTGATGGATCAAGCGTAGCACCCTCATGGAAGACGTCAGGGATGTCTGCTGTCAAATCTTTAAATGCTCGAGTCTTGCCCACCCCTTGCTCACCGACAAACGTCAAGACACCCGCGCCGCTGAGCCCCTTTTTTTCGTAAAGAGCGGCAACAGCCTGAATCATCCACTTTCGAACTAAGAGTTCTGCCATCAATGGATTCGTCGTTATAAATTGTGCAAAGAACTGGTTAAAGCATGACTGTCCCGTCCAGGGTATTGATTCAATATAAGTGCGCACGGGGCAATAGGCATTTTGTGACGCAATTGCTGACACCATCTCGGGTATACGATCTGCGGTCATTCCCGCACGTATCGCACAGTCTGTAATCATTGTTAGAGCTGTGTTGTCAGCCTCATCGATGACGCACTGTAGGCCCGGGATAATGCATTCTGTATTTTTTTTGATTTGGTTGTAACGCACTACAATTTTTTCATAATGCAGCAGCGCCTTTAAATTGTCTGTCACTTGTTTTGGCTTATTACTCCCGTTGACGAGTGGAAATTCGAGTGTCATCGCTGCTGTCACTTCGTTTGTTGCGACTAGCGTAGTTTTCGGCGCTGACTGATCGTTGTGATTGGCAGCGAGTTTATATAAAGACCCGATCCTGACCGCATTGCTGCGAGTTGAGTCATATTTACTCCATGCGTCGTCAAACCCGTCGTCGCTGTATCGAGGGCTTTGCATAGACCACTCCCGTGCAATGCCTTCGCCACATTCCCACTGCAGACTTGCGATTGCCCAGACCACCAAGAGCCAATAGTCAGTGCTAACAGTTTTTTCATCCAGATCGTAAAGACTGCCTTGGCCTCGCGGTACGTCTGGTGATAACGTGGCTAAGGCTCGTCTCAGCTTAGCAATTTCAACCTTAGTCTCAGGCGTATTTTCTGTGGCCACTCTCGCACTCGTCATCGGCCGTGGTGCACGTAACGGTGCTGCCGTCCGTGCTGGTTGTCTAAACGTTGCCTCGAGAAGCGTATTTAGCTGATTAATAAGTGCGTGGTTAAGATTACTCATCGCACACCACTGCGCGTCTATATGGCCGTGCCTCACTCGCCATGCCTTTTCGCATGATAGTGCCCGGGACCTTGGTGATTCGACTAGGGTTATATACCGTCGTATCAATACTCACGTATTCGTTGTCGAACCGTGCAGCTAGGTTTTTCAGTAGCCTCTGGACTAATGCAGTATCGTCGTTTTTATTATCAATACCATCAAGAGTGAAATACAAGTGGTAGCCATTACCACTCATGACTTTGATGGGATCGCCGCAGCCATTTGCAGTCATGAATTCCCGCACTTGGTTGCATAGGTCATTAGCAGCGTCGAGATCCGCCTGAGTCGATGGGCAACTGGTATCGCCTGCCCGATCAATGTCAACGAGCAACAGGTCGTGGTATTGAATATCTTCGTCTCTTGCTGAGCCGCCCCCGCTGAATTGTGGGTGTATGGGATTCATTACCGTGTAGACGTTGTACCCAGACGTATTAAGTTGCAATGCCCTTTCTTCAAACGCACCTCTGCAATCGTCTAGCGTTTGATAGTCACGGGCGCAGATGTGATTGACGACGACCCCTTTCTTACCTGGCACACCCTTGGGCCATATCGCTCTGAGCTCTAGTACGCTATCGTTACCAAACGCCAGTATGTGCCAAACCTTTTTGATTTCGTTGCGGGGGTCTGGTTCGCTTACGGCACTCTGAGTGGTGGGTGGTTGAGTGCTTTGCATGTCGTCAGTCATGGCTAGTCCCCCACAAATCACCATCTTCATTGACTTTGTCTTCGAGCGCGGATTGAGCTTCTTCTAATGAGTCAAACATCCCGCTAGTAAATTCTCCGTCGATCATGGCCCAGTAGTTAGTCTCGTCTTTGGTTCCTACCACTAAGACTTTGCCATCAATGCGCCGCCAGTAATTACCCTTGGCTGATATGTCCCAATCTGTATCGCGGTTTGAATACATTAGCGAACCCCTTTGCTCGCGCATTGTTGGTCATACGCTGGATTGAGTAGGGTTAGTAGCCAACCTTCGGGCAAATTGTTTGCCCTACTGAGTGCGCTCAACTCGCGCGGGTGAATTGCTCTTGTCTCCGGAGCAGAGGTTGCACCGAGCGCTTTGACGCACCAGAGATTTTTGATTTCTTGCTGTGAAGTAGTCATATCGAGGTTCTCTTTCTGCCTTTCGGCATTAATTAAATGAACCTCTATTGCACATGTGGCAAGTTTTTCCTTCTGACAGATGCACTAAGCTAAGTTTCTGATTTGTATGACTAAATTTATAGATAAAAATGGGTCGAATGATTTGCCACAAATGCCACATTTACTACTTTCATTTTGGAGAATTTCTTTTACCCCACCACTCTCCTTGCAGAGCTTGGCGTTTTACAGACGATGACGACATTGGCTTTTTTTGAGTACCGTAGATTTTTAGCTTACGTAGTTCTTTAGCAACATGGTCCGCTGTATCGTCGAGGCTGGGGTGCAAATCTTTTTCTTTGTTGCGGTCAATAAATACTTGTGCAATTTCTTGAGCTTGAGTTTTCCAATCATGCGAATTTGATGGGCTTTCTGTAGTAGTTGGCGAATGATGAGGGTTGATTGAGTTTAGTTTTGGAAGCTCGGCCTTGAGCCAGCCAAATGAGTCTAATGGGCTACCTTCAATTTCAAGACGTTGATCAAACAAATCATCATCGGGCCCCGGGTCTTGAAGCATTGAGTATCGCCGCGCCAAATGGCTGAGTGCAAATGCTTTCGACTTAGTATCGGTTGCATCGCCATTGGAAGCTAATATTCTCTGGCCTGTTTCGCTGTAAGTCTGGACGTCAAATTTTTCGACCGCTAACGCTAAAACAGGAATGGGGTAAGTGTCTAGGAGCCTTTCAATTGAAATCCACTCATTTTCTTCGCTCATGATCTTGGTAATGAATGATTAATCAATTTATACTTTAGCCTAGTTTTTCTGCAAGTAGCTCAGGATTTGGGTGATAGTACCTTTTGAGCATCGCCAAACTTTTATGCCCCGACACAGCTGACAGTTCAATCAGGTTCGGCAACTTCTCAGCCATGCGCGTAATTGCCATGTGCCTCAAATCGTGAAAGTGAAAATCAACTATCTCAGCCCGCTTCCTCGCGGTATCAAAACTGGCTGATACCGTTGGCGGGTTGATCGGAAAAACTTTGCCGCTGATGTGGCGCGGCATTGCTCTTAGAATGTTGATCGCTGCGCTAGATAACGGTACTGTGCGTGGATCACCATTTTTAGTCAGAGGGATATGGGCGGTGTGATTATCAAAGTTAACGTTTTCCCAAGTTAGGCCAAGCATCTCGCCACGGCGCATACCGCTTTCAAGTGCAAAGCTAACCAGCGATTGCATCCAGATGTTGCTGCTTTTAATCCGTGGTTTCAATGCATCCAGTAGGCGCATGATTTCCGCCTCGCTCAGCAATCGGTTGCGGCCTTGAGGAGAGGGTGGTTTTTTGACTAACGGTATCGGGTTGGCAGCATTGATACCCCATTCGCGTCGTGCATGATTGATGATGCTTGATAAATACGATAATTCGCGAATAACCGTGCCGTTAGAAACGTACTTAAGGCGTCTGTCTCGATACTTTGCAACTTGGCTAGGTGTGAGCCCTGTGACGTTCAACGCTGCCAGTGGGTCTCGGCTGAGTGCTTTTAAACGGAAGGTGTCTTCTTTCGCACTTCGGCTCAGTGCTGTGACTTCAATGATGTAGCGTTCAATCAGATCTTTTAGCGTCGTACGTTCTGCTAGTGCAAGGTTGGTATAAGCGCCCTTGTCAATGTCTGACTCGACCTGCCTTGCCCATCGTTCGCCATCTTGCTTGGTTTGAAACGACTTCACGACAGCGGGTTGCCCTTTACGACGAACCCGTACCTGCCATTTACCATTTCTATTGCGAAAAGTTGCCATGATTCTGTCCTCAGTGGGACAGATTTGGGCCATTCACATTCTTTTCAGCGCTAACGCATTGAAATCAAAGCAGTTTTAAGTGTTCTCAACCGCCTTGACCATATCCTCAATCACCTTTTTCGCATCGCCAAACACCATCATGGTTTTGTCCATGTAGAAGAGTTCGTTATCCAGACCGGCATAGCCAGAGGCCATTGAGCGCTTATTCACGATAATCGTTTTGGCCTTGTATGCTTCTAAGATTGGCATGCCTGCAATCGCTGACTTAGGATCATTTTTTGCAGCAGGGTTAACCACGTCATTGGCGCCCAGCACGAGCACCACATCGGTCTGTGCAAACTCGCTGTTGATGTCTTCCATCTCAAAGACCTGATCGTAGGGGACTTCAGCCTCGGCTAGCAGTACGTTCATATGACCAGGCATACGACCAGCAACCGGATGAATCGCGTACTTCACGATCACACCGTGCTCGGTCAGTTTTTCAGCAAGTTCTTTTAACGCATGCTGAGCACGCGCAACTGCCAAGCCGTAGCCCGGCACGATCGTGACGGTTTCGGCGTTGGTGAGTAAAAAGGCGGCATCGTCTGAACTACCCGAACGGACGTTGCGCTGCTCTTGGCTGCCCGCAGCAGCGCCGCCATCACTTGTGCCGCCAAAGCCACCCAAAATCACGTTAAAGAACGATCGATTCATGGCCTTACACATGATGTAAGACAAGATCGCGCCCGAAGAGCCAACCAGCGAGCCAGCAATAATCAGCATCGGGTTGTTGAGCGAAAAACCAATCCCTGCCGCAGCCCAGCCCGAGTAGCTGTTAAGCATCGACACCACAACAGGCATATCAGCACCACCAATTGGGATAATGATCAGCACGCCCAACACAAAGGCGATCACCGTCATGATGATGAACGGCGTCCAACTTTGAGTCGCCATAAACCACGCGCCACATCCTAACATCACAAGCGCCAAGCCCAGGTTAAGCATGTGTTGCCCCGGAAACGATACCGGTGCACCTTGAAATAGCCTGAACTTATATTTGCCTGACAACTTGCCAAACGCAATCACCGAACCTGAAAACGTGATTGCCCCGACGAAGGTGCCGATGAATAACTCTAGGAGATTGCCGACAGGTATCGGTTGGCCCTTGGTAGCCACGACTTTAAAGGCCTGTGGCTCGGCAACAATGGCGACTGCAATCGCGACTGCAGCTAAACCAATCATGCTGTGCATGAAGGCTACTAGCTCGGGCATCTTGGTCATTTCAACGCGCTTGGCCATGAGGGTGCCAACCGTGCCGCCGATCAGCAAGCCTAACAAGACCCAGCCTAAGCCCGCGACGGTACGGGCTTCGTTCACTGAACCGACGATCAGCCCTGCAGTCGTCAATACTGCAATCACCATACCAATCATGCCAAAGGCATTACCTAAGCGCGACGTGGTGGGGTGAGACAAGCCCTTAAGTGCCTGGATAAAACAGACTGAAGCCACCAAATACAACAGCGTGACAATATTGATCGAATTCATGCTTTGCCCCCGGTTGCGTGGGCATCATCAGTTTTTGCCTTGGGCGCTTTTTTCTTGAACATTTCAAGCATACGGCGCGTGACCAAGAAGCCACCAAACACGTTCACCGCAGCGAGCGCCACAGCAAACACACCCATCCCACGCGCTAAGCCGCCTTCAGTCAGCGCAGCCGCGAGCATGGCGCCCACGATCACAATCGCTGAGATCGCGTTAGTCACAGCCATCAAGGGCGTGTGCAACGCGGGGGTGACGTTCCAGACCACGTGGTATCCCACGTAAATAGCCAGAACAAAAATAATCAGATTGATAAGGGTGGGGCTGATCGCTTCCATTATTTTTTCCGTAAGTTTTGGCCGCCTTCGCAGACCAGACAGGCTTGAACAATATCGTCATCGCGTGCAATGGCGAGCTTGCCTTCTTTATCGATAATGAGCTTTAAGAAGTCAAGCAAATTGCGGGCGTATAAGGCCGAGGCATCTGTGGCAACCATGCCAGGCAGATTTGTGAGGCCCACTAACGTGACACCATTTTCTTGCACGACCAAGCCTTTTTGTGACAAGGGGCAGTTGCCGCCTCGTTCAACGGCTAAGTCGATGATGACCGAACCCGGTTTCATGGCGCGCACAGTGTCGGCCGAGATTAGCGTTGGGGCAGGGCGGCCTGGGATCAGCGCGGTGGCAATGACCAGATCGGCTTGTTTGCAACGCTCTGACACTAACACCGCTTGACGCGCCATCCAGCTTGCGGGCATGGGCCGAGCATAGCCGCCCACGCCTTTGGCAATCTCACGCTCTTCGTCGGTTTCAAACGGTACGTCAATAAATTTTGCGCCAAGCGATTCAACTTGTTCTTTCGCTGCGGGGCGTACGTCAGAGGCCTCGACTACGGCACCCAAGCGCTTAGCGGTGGCAATCGCTTGCAAGCCAGCAACACCTGTACCAAGGATCACAACGCGCGCCGCTTTGATCGTGCCAGCCGCAGTCATCATCATCGGAAACATGCGACCGTAGTAGTGTGCGCCGAGTAGCACGGCTTTGTAGCCTGCAAGGTTGGCTTGTGAGGACAGCACATCTAAGCTTTGCGCGCGGGTGGTGCGTGGTGCCGCTTCAAGCGCAAAGGCGGTCAGACCAGCCTGTGCCATCGCGTTAAGGCCTTCGGCATCAAACGGATCAAGCATACCAGCCAGTGCCGTGCCGGCTTTGATCTGCGTGAGTTCAGCGGTGCTTGGAGCACGCACTTTTAGGATCAGTTCGGCCGCAAAGGCCTGGGTGGCATCGGTGATCGAGGCGCCGGCCTGTTCGTAGGCGTCGTTGCCGAAATGTGCGGCTAAGCCAGCATCGCGCTCAACTAGTACCTGATGGCCGGCAGAAACGTACTTTTTGACCGTTTCTGGCGTGGCCGAAACTCGAGTCTCGCTGTCGCGGGTCTCGCGCGGGATTCCAATGCGCATCGACTTCTCCGAAGATAATCTTTATTAGTGCAGCAGTTTACCCGTTTTGATCCCTAGGCTTGTTATTTCCTTATTCGAAAATCGCTTCTGGCGAAGCGACTACAATTTGTCCAATATGAGCACTTCAATATCTTCGCGCCCCGACGGTGGCAAAAAACGAGTCGTGGTCGGCATGTCTGGCGGTGTCGACTCGTCTGTCACCGCATGGCTGCTAAAAGAGCAAGGCTACGAGGTCATCGGCCTGTTTATGAAAAACTGGGAAGACGACGACGATTCTGAGTATTGCTCGACCCGGCAAGACTGGCTTGACGCTGCAAGCGTGGCCGACGTGGTGGGCGTTGATATTGAGGCGGTGAATTTTGCGGCCGAATACAAAGATCGCGTATTTGCCGATTTTTTACGCGAGTACTCTGCGGGTCGCACCCCTAATCCCGATGTCTTGTGTAACGCCGAGATCAAATTCAAGGCTTTTTTAGACCATGCGATGAGCTTGGGCGCCGATCACATCGCGACGGGCCACTACGCACGCGTGCGCGCGGTGCAGGGCCCAACCGGCGAGCGTTATCAGTTACTAAAGGCGCTTGATCACACCAAAGATCAAAGCTATTTTTTACACAGATTAAATCAAGCACAACTAGCACGAACCATGTTTCCTTTAGGTGACATCACCAAAGATGAGGTTCGTCGTATTGCCCATAATATTGGTTTGCCTAACGCGGCAAAAAAAGACTCAACCGGGATCTGTTTTATCGGCGAGCGTCCCTTTCGTGAGTTTTTAAATCGCTACTTGCCAACAGACCCGGGCCCGATCCTGACTCAAACAGGCGAGCGCATTGGTATGCATCACGGCCTGTCGTTTTACACCCTTGGTCAGCGCAAAGGCTTAGGGATTGGGGGCGTCAAAGGGCACCAACAGGCCGATGGCACGGGACCAGTTTGGTACGTGGCGCGTAAAGATATGACGAGTAATACGTTATATGTCGTAGAAGGCCACGACCATCCGTGGTTGCTCTCGCCCACCCTGCGGGCAGGGCAGGTGAGTTGGGTGGATGAGCAAGCCCCGGCGCACGGGGTCTACGCTGCAAAAACGCGCTACCGGCAGGCTGATGCAAGTTGCGTGCTTAGCAAGTTGGCTGAGCAAGGGGTAGGTTCTAGCGGTGCGCTTGGCGCTCAGTCTGCTTCCGCCGCTGAAGGGGGGTCTGATTCTTCCTTTGAACTCAGCTTTGTCGAGCAGCAATGGGCCGTGACGCCTGGTCAATCTGCGGTGTTATACGACGGTGATATTTGCCTGGGTGGCGGCATCATTATCTGAAGTCCGCGCAGTGTCGCTGCGCTGTCATCTTCAAATGATCTCTTCAAAGCGCCGGCAGGGCGGTTTTATTTTTATGCGGCAGGTGGTGCGGTATCGATAAAACTTTGACGCACCACCAGTTTTTTGTCTAGACGCGCCAAATTGGGATGCGTGCTGCGCCAGTCAATATGCGCAAAACGTAAATCCATATAGCCCAATACGCACCCGACCGAGATATCGGCGAGCGTGTAGCTAATACCCATGCAAAAATTCTGAGCGCCTAACCCTGTTTCCATGGCGCTAAGCGCGGCATCAATTTTGCCGTACTGGCGTTCAATCCACTCAGGGCTTTGTTGCCCCACAGGGCGCTGTAATTCTTTGACAATCGTGACGCAGGCGTCAAGCGTGCCGTCGGCTAAGGCCTCCCAGCATTTGACGGCCGCGCGTTCGCGGCCACCTTTGGGGATCAGGCTGCCAACCGGTGAAAGCGTATCCAGGTACTCAACGATGACGCGTGAATCAAATAACGCGCTGCCGTCGTCAGTGACCAAACATGGGACCTTGCCCAAAGGATTATGTTCTTGAATGCGGGTATCGGCATCCCAGACATTAGCGTTTTCTGATTGATAGTCGAGCTTTTTTTCAATCATGACGATACGTACTTTGCGTACGTAGGGGCTGGTGGGCGAAGCAAGCAATTTCATGGTGTGAGGCGTACCGCAATTTTTGGATCAAGGGTGTAACTGCCGGTTCAAGCCCGCAGTGTTGCATTTGATGCCAAACTGCAAAGTCCGACTAAAACTGCAACCAAACTAGTGTAAAGCCTACTAGGCGGATTACCGTATAAACCGGGGTGATAAACTTATCTTTATCCACTTTGTCGTTTTTTTGAGCAATCTTGAATATGAAAACCAACCCAGCGCTCAGCGCTTTGAATGCTGTTTCGCCACTTGACGGTCGTTACGCTTCGCGGTGCGAGCCGTTGCGGCCCTTATTGTCAGAAGCGGGCTTTATGGCGCATCGGGTCGAGGTCGAGTTGGCCTGGCTGGTTGGCTTGTCTGAGGCTGGGCTCGCTGAATTAAAGCCGTTTTCGGCTCAAGCCCGCACCCGCCTGCAGGCGATTGTGACTAACTTTTCAGAAGCCGACGCAGACCGTATTAAGCAGATCGAGCGCGTCACCAATCACGATGTCAAAGCGGTTGAGTACTGGCTCAAAGAGCAGGTGGCCGGCGATCAAGAGCTTGAAGCGGCAGGCGAGTTCATCCATTTTGCGTGCACCTCTGAAGACATTAACAATACCTCGCACGCCTTGATGTTGGGTCGGGCACGCGACCAGGTGGTCGTGCCTCAGTTACAACAGGTTCTTGCAGCCGTGCAGCATATTGCGCATACTCAGGCCGCGCAGCCCATGCTTGCGCGCACGCACGGCCAGCCGGCCACACCCACCACCTTAGGTAAAGAGTTTGCCAATGTGGCCGCGCGCTTGCGCGATGCGATCGCCAATATTCAGGCCGTTGTGCCTCTGGCCAAAATGAATGGCGCCACCGGTAACTACAACGCCCATATGTCAGCGTACCCCGAGATCGACTGGCAGCGTTTTAGTGGCAAGGTGTTGGCTGAGCTAGGTCTCAAGCAAAACGCACACACCATTCAAATCGAGCCGCATGACTGGATGGCGGCGCTGTTTGATGCCGTGGCCCGTACCAATACGATTTTGATCGATTTAAATCGCGATATCTGGGGCTACATTGCGCTTGGTTTTTTCAAGCAACGTCTCAAAGACGGCGAGGTGGGTTCGTCGACCATGCCGCACAAGGTCAACCCGATTGACTTTGAAAACGCTGAGGGTAACTTAGGTTTGGCAAACGCTTTGCTGCGCCATCTGTCTGAAAAACTACCGATTTCGCGCTGGCAGCGTGATCTGACAGATTCAACCGTGCTGCGTAACTTAGGCGTAGCGCTAGGCTATTGCCTGGTGTCGTATGACTCGTGTTTGCGCGGCTTAGGCAAACTCGAGGTCAATGCCGCGGCGATTGATGCTGATTTAGACCGTTGCTGGGAGGTCTTGGCCGAACCCATCCAAACGGTCATGCGTCGCTATGGTCTGCCGCAGCCCTACGAGCAACTCAAGGCACTGACACGCGGCAAAGGCATTACTCAAGAAGCCTTGCATGAGTTTATTTCTGGCTTAGCGTTGCCCGCTGACGTCAAAGCACGAATGCTAGCCCTGACGCCGCGTAACTATATTGGTATGGCGCAGACGCTTGCTAAAACGGTAGAGTGACGGTAAAAATACGGGCACAGGATGATTTTTTTGATCGCACGCACTATTGGTGATTGAGCGCTAGCGTTTTTTTATCGAGTGCCCACGTTGAATCACCGACCCATCATGCGAATGACTGTGCCCCGCCTTGACCCCTTTTCATGTGAATGACCGTGCCCCGCCTTTACCCCTTTACCTTTCGTTATCGACTAATCAATTTTCACTGACAGAATAGTCACCTTCTCGGATAATCGATTTTCACTGACCGAATAGTCACCTTCTTTGGGATATCTATGAAAAAAATTAAGTTGCTGTTGTTGGCTCTGACCGTTGCTACACCGCTGTTCGCTCAAACGGCACAGGCGCAGTTTGCTAAGCCCGAAGATGCGATCAAATATCGCCAGTCTGCCTTGACGTTAATCAGCTCACATTTTGGGCGGATGCAGCCTACGGTGAAGGGCGCGACACCCTACGATGCGGCGGCGATCAAAGCAAACGTTGATGTTTTAAAAACCTTATCGAATTTACCTTGGGCCGCGTTTACGACGGGTAGCCAAGCCGGTAGCAGTGCCAAGTCTGAAGTCTGGTCAGACGCCGCCGGCTTTAAACAAGCGCAGCAAAAGTTTGAGGCGGCTGTGGTGAAGTTGTCTGATGTCTCAGGTAGCGGCGATCTCGAAAAATTGCGTGCGGCTTATGGCGACGTGGGCGCAAGTTGCAAAGCCTGTCACGATTCGTATCGCGCTAAAAAGTAGAGTTTGTTGTTCGAGCTAAAGCACAACGAGGCCCGTCTAGGCCTCGTTTTTTTTTAAGCAAGACTGCCATGCGACATCGTTCACTTAGCCTTCAAGAACACTTCAAGGTCAAGACTTCAAGAACGGCAGTACAGTGTTTAGATATTGCTCTGGGATCTCGGTGGGCGGTATATGCGCCGAAGGTACCATCACGAGTTTAGAGCCCTTAATGCGATCCGCCAAGGCCTGGCCACGTGCCAAGGGGGTTGATAAGTCATAGTCACCCACAACAACAAGTGCGGGAACCTGAATGTTGGCCAGTCGCGGGTACAAATCCATATCGCGAATCGCAGCACAGCAACCCGCATAGCCATGGGCGGCGAGTGACAGAGAGGTATTGCGAACCCGCTTTAATTCAATAGTATTTTTTGCCACAAAGTCAGGGGTGAAAAAACGCCCGATCACGCCATCGATAATTGCCGGCATGCCGCCTTGTTTGAGCGCCGCCATGCGGGTGTCCCAAATGCCAGCATCAAACTCTGCAGAAGTATTGCTCAGCACCACGTGACGCAGGCCTGTGGGCCTGCGCGCAGCAAGCTCCATCCCAACCATGCCGCCCAGTGAAATCCCCCAAAAGTCATACGAGCTTAAGCGAGCCGCCGCAATCACGGCTTGAGCATCATCGGTCAGTTGAGCGAGCGAGTAATCGCCCTGTGGTGCCTCAGAGCCACCATGGCCGCGCATGTCGTAGCGCACCACATAAAAGCTTTGCATCAGCGCCTGGAGCATCGGATCCCATAACGAATGATCGGTACCCAAAGAGTTGCTCAAGACCAGTGCTGGTAGTGATGTGTCGCCGTCGCCGCGCCAATAAATACGACAGGATCCGTTGGTAACGATTGGCATGAGACTTTCCTTAAAAATAAATATTGAAATGAAGATTGAAAACGATATTAACTCGCGTTGAAGGCAAGGCGAATCAGCCACCAGGCGAGCGTACCTACGGTAAGCGCTAGTAATGCCGCGCCGACGCGCACGCGCCAGTCATCTTGAGCGGGGGCGGTTCCCTGCGGCAGGGCCTCGGCGCGTACATCGCCATGCACCATGGGCATGATTAAACGTTGCCCTTTGTAGGTATAAAAGGCAATCGCAGCTAAATGCAAACCAATCGCGGCATAGAGAAAGACTTCATTGAATTGGTGCAGGCTGGTCAGGCGATCTGACCAGGCGCTAGTGACCATGTTGGCAAACGGCCCTTGAGTCAGGATGTCGTCGTTGGCAAACAGGCCGCTCGTGCCTTGCCAGCCAATAATTGCCAACATTCCAAAAACAGACCAAGCACCCAAGGGGTTGTGGCCGGCACTTTTTGTGGGTGCTCTGAAATACGCCCACGTCTTGAGTGGTGAGGTGTAAAACTGTGTAAAACGGGCATAACGCGGGCCAATCAGGCCCCAGATGATTCTGAAGGTGACCAGCGCAAGCGAGGCAATGCCCAAGCGCACGTGCCACTCCATCCAAAGCCCACCCAGCTTGACTGTCACGATCGAACCTGTGACGCACAAGGCGAGGGCCACGTGAAATAGACGCGTGGGCAAATCCCAAATACGAATGGTGTTGTTTGTTTGTGGCATGAATAAAAGGTTGATTTAAAGCAAGAGTTCAGTCGCCGGAGTGTGTCGATGATAACCTCGGTGGCGTACTCTGGGTAGCTTCTAGATTTTGCGCTGCAACATAAAAATATAGCGTGTCACATACTTGTCATCTGAATTGCGCTACGATTGATTTGCTGGAATTTGGGTGATCAAGCAGGATGTTTCAAGGCAACGGTTGCCAGCGACTCGATGAAAGCGGAGGGTAAGTCGTACGTAAACCGCTAAAAGCGAAGTACTGCGCAGCAATAGCAGTCAGGTCATTTGTGTAATGCCCTTACGGTTGACCAAGCTTTGCCAGCGAAAAATCACAAAACATTGAGACGAGTTTTTTGCCGATGACCGCTGTTTGTTTTTCTAGTGTCAGTAAAAGTTGGGATGCCACCACAGCGTTGCATCCAACTGACTTGACGCTTGCGGCCGGCGAATTTTCGGTATTACTTGGCCCCTCAGGTTGCGGCAAGACAACGACCTTGCGGTTAATCGCCGGGCTTGAAAGCCCAACAACTGGGCAGATCAATATTTTTGATCGTGACGTGACACAGATCCCGTCCTCGCAACGTGGCGTCTCGATGGTGTTTCAAAACTATGCTTTGTTTCCGCATATGTCTGTTGCCGAAAACATTGTGTTTGGTTTGCGCGTGCGGCGGGTGCCGCCTGCTGAGTTGCAGTCGCGCCTAAAAAAAGTGCTTGATCTGCTAAGCCTAACGGCTTACCAAGAGCGCAAGCCGGGTCAGTTATCAGGTGGTCAGCAGCAACGCGTGGCCCTTGCGCGCGCCTTGGTGGCTGATAGTCGGCTGTGTTTGATGGACGAGCCCCTTTCCAATCTAGATGCACAACTGCGTCAAGAGATGCGTCACGAGTTGCGCGCCTTGCAACTTAAGCTTGGCTTGTCAGTGGTGTATGTGACACATGATCAAACTGAGGCCATGAGCATGGCTGACCGTGTGGTGTTGTTGCACGGTGGCCGTGTCGAACAAGTCGCTACCCCGTTCGAGATCTATCAAAAACCAGGCACGTTGTTTGCTGCGCAGTTTATTGGCAGCGCGCGTATGAATATTCTCGAACTCGAGCAGGGGCTTATCGCAGGTAGCGGCGCAGGGGGCTTCGTTGGCAGCGGCGCAGGGCGTCTGGTTGGCAGCGGCGAAGGGCGCCTTGCTGGCAGCAGCGTTGCGGTTACACCACCCGCAGGGGCTGTTCGTGTGGGGCTGCGCCCTGAAGACGTTGTGCTCGGTACGGGCCCGAGTTTTACCGTTGAAAAAACAGAATTTACGGGGGCCGATTTGTTGCTGCACGCACGCGTTGGCTCTCAAATATTAGCTGTACGTGCTCAGGGCAAACATGCCATGGCCGTGCAAGGTGAAGTGCAACTGAGTTGGAACCCAGCGAACCTGCACTGGTTCGATGAACATGGACGACGTATTTAAACTAAAGAGGACTAAAGATGAAACACATGCTAAGCCGTATCGCATTGCTGACTGCAGGGCTTTGTACCAGCGCCGCTGTTTTGGCGAAAACGGATATTTCTTTTTATTTTCCGGTTGCGGTGGGCGGGCCCATCACGAAAACAATCGACCAGTATGCCGCTGACTTTAATAAAGAGAACCCCGATTACAACGTCGTGCCTGTTTATTCTGGTACCTATCAAGAAACGATTGTTAAGGTCTTGACTGCGCACAAGTCAGGCAAACCGCCCACAGCAGCTATTTTGCTGTCGACCGATACCTTTACGCTGGCCGATGAAGATGCGATTTCGCCGATTGATAACTTTGTGAAAACCGACGCTGACCGCGAATGGTTGAAAAGTTTTTTTCCGGCCTTTATGTTGAACGGCCAGTTTGGTAATAAAACTTGGGGCGTGCCGTTTCAGCGTTCAACCGTAGTTTTGTACTGGAACAAAGAGGCTTTTAAAGACGCCGGACTTGATCCAAACACACCGCCCAAGACCTGGGCTGAGACCATCAGCATGGGTCAAAAGCTGACCAAAAAAGATGCCAGCGGTAACGTCACACAGTGGGGCATTCAAGTGCCATCAAGTGGCTTTCCGTATTGGTTGTTTCAAGGCTTCAGCACGCAAAGTGGTGCCATCTTAGCTAATCCTGAAGGCACTAAGGTTCAGTACGATGACCCCAAAGTGGTTCAGGCACTGAGCTACTGGGTCGATCTGTCTAAAAAGCATGGCATCCATCCTCCGGGCGTAGTCGAGTGGGGCACAACACCACGTGACTTCATGGAGAAAAAGGCCGCAATGATCTGGACCACAACGGGTAATCTGACCAATATTCGCACCAACGCCAAGTTTGATTTTGGTGTTGCGATGCTGCCAGCCGGTGCACGTGCGGGTTCGCCTACTGGGGGCGGTAATTTCTTTATCTTCAAAAAAGCTGCGGCTGCCGAGCAAGAGGGTGCCTATAAATTTGCCAAGTGGTTGACCCAACCAGAGCGTGCGGCGCAATGGAGTATTGACACAGGGTACGTGGCTGTATCGCCTGCGGCTTACGAAACGCCTGCTTTGAAAAAATATGCGGCTGAGTTTCCACCCGCATTGGTGGCACGTGATCAACTGCCGTTTGCCGTGGCTGAACTGTCAACCCACGACAATCAGCGCGTGACTAAGGCGTTGAACGACGGCTTGCAAGCGGCGTTAACGGGTACCAAAACGCCCGAGCAAGCCATGAAAGATGCGCAAGCCGAAGCGACACGTATTCTGCGTCCGTTTCAAAAGTAAAGACTGAGGGTTAGGCGTCAGACTAAATGGTTTGACGCCGTTTCTTTCAACTCAAAGTATGCACACCCTGCGCCACCAGATTTACGCGTATTTGTTGCTGTTGCCCGCCTTTGTTTTTTTGGTGGGCTTTACGCATTATCCTGCCGTTGCCACCTTGCTTGATAGTTTGATGTCGACCCCGCGTGGTGGGCGGGCTAGCGTGTTTGTTGGGTTGGATAATTATCAGGGCATGATCGAAGATCCGATCTTTTGGCAATCACTCATCAATAATCTGTGGTTTGCGCTTGCGACCATTCCGGTTTCAATCGCGCTGTCAGTCAGTATGGCGCTTTGGGTCAACGATAAGATCGCGGGTCGGCAATTTTTGCGTTTGTCTTATTTTTTGCCGACCGTGTTACCGATGATTGCGGTGGCTAATATTTGGATCTTCTTTTACACACCCGGCTACGGGCTGATTAACCAAGTGTTGCAAGCCTTTGGCTTTGCGAGCCAGAATTGGTTAGGTGATCCAAACTTGGTTTTGGGCTCTGTGATTGTGGTGGCGATCTGGAAAGAAGCCGGTTTCTTTATGATTTTTTATCTGGCGGCATTGCAGACTCTTAGCCCAAGTTATAAAGAAGCCGCGCAGATCGAAGGTGCCAGTAGTTGGTATTTTTTCAGGCGTATTCAATGGCCGCTGTTGATGCCCACCACCATTTTTGTGTTGGTCAATGCCTTGATTAATGCGTTCAGAATGGTCGATCATATTATCGTGATGACTAAGGGTGGGCCCAATAACGCTTCATCGTTATTGCTGTTTTATTTATATGAGGTGGGCTTTAAGTTTTGGGATCAAGGCTATGCGTCGGCGCTGACGGCCGTGTTGCTGGCGCTGTTGGCGTTGGTGGGCTTGCTGCAATTTTTTGTACTTGATCGTCGGGCACACTACCGATGAGAGCGCACGGTGCACACGCAAGGTGGTTATCAACGCTGGGGGCGTGGGTGTTGGCTCTGTTGTGGATTTCGCCCTTGCTGTACGCCGGTTGGGCTGCATTTCATCCGTCAGAGTTTGCCACCAAGCTTGTCTTGACTGCACCCCTAACCTTCAATAATTTTTTGCTTGCCTGGGATGCTGCACCGTTTGCGAGCTATTTTTTAAATACGACGCTGTTAGTGACCACTATTTTGGCGATGCAGTTGCTGCTCTGTACCTTGGCGGCTTACGCCTTTGCCCGCTACGAGTTTTGCGGCAAAAACCTGCTGTTTTCGTTGGTGCTGATCCAACTGATGATCATGCCCGAAATTTTGATTGTTAGAAACTACCAAAGCTTAACCAAGCTTGGGCTGGTGGATACCTTGTTTGGAATTGGTTTGCCTTACTTTGCGTCAGCCTTTGCGATCTTTTTGTTGCGTCAAACGTTTAGAACGATCCCAAAAGAGCTTGTTGAGGCCGCAGAAATGGAGGGCGCTTCGTCGTTACAGGTATTGCGCCATGTATATATTCCCTTGGCCAAACCAACCTATCTTGCCTTCGCGCTGGTCTCCGTCAGCTATCACTGGAACAATTTTTTGTGGCCACTGGTAGTCAGTAACTCTGTCGGTTCTCGGCCGTTGACGGTTGGCTTACAGGTGTTCTCGTCAACAGATCAAGGCATTGACTGGTCAGTGATTACCGCGGCAACCTTGCTAACCTCGGGGCCTCTGTTGATTGGTTTCTTAATTTTTCAACGACAATTTGTGCAGTCGTTTATGCGGGCAGGGATCAAATGAAAATCAGTCGTTTATGCGGGCAGGGATCAAATGAAAATCGTGACATATAACGTGCAGTGGTTTAAAGGTTTAGACAACGTTGTTGATATTGCGCGGGTGATTAACGTTGCCCGCGAGATGGCAGATTTTGATGCGATTTGCATGCAAGAGGTTGCTGTCAACTACACGGCCTTAACAGGTACGTCGCAACCTAATCAACCCGCGATTGTTAAACAGTTACTGCCCGGGTTTGAAGTGTTCTTTAGCCCCGCGATTGACGAGTTATCGCCTTGCGGCACGATGCGCCAACAGTTTGGTAACTTGATTGCGACCCGGTTACCGGTCAGGCAAGTCCAGCATACACCTTTGCCATATCCCAATCCGCCGGTGGCGCAGCCCACGCCCAGCATGCAGCGCATTGCACTGACCTGCACCGTGCAAGCTCCTTGGGGGCCGGTGCGGTTGATCACCAGTCATCTCGAGTATTACAACCAGGTCATGCGCCACGCACAAACGCGTACGCTGCGCGATTTGCATCTGCAAGGTTGTGCGTTGGCGGCGCAACCCTCTAAAACAGAGCAGGGCACACCTTATCAACCCAAGCCGTTAACAACCGACACAATCATTTGTGGTGACTTCAACTTTGAGCCCGATAGCGAAGAGTACGCTAGCATGATTCAAACAGGCGGCAGTCAAACAGGCGCCAAGCAAACAGGTGTCGCTCAAACAGGCGGTGCTCAAATAGATACTGAGTGCAATCTTGTAAATAGCTTTGATGTCTTACACCCTGGCGAAGCATACCCCTCAACCTTCAGATTATTTGACCGAACCTACGGCCCAGAGCCCGTTGGTTGTGACTTCTTTTTTGTCAGCGACTCGCTCGCCCATCGCGTTAAAGGTTTTGCGGTTAATCAAGTGACTCAGGCCTCTGATCATCAACCGGTGTTGCTTGAACTGTATTGAGGTATGTTTGGTGACAGCGCCAGTTGGTTTCTAATCGAAGGCGCGATCTCACCCAAAACAACCTTACTGAACGATTCGTTTCTTGAGCAACTTAGGCAAGAGTCTAAGAAACGGATGGGGCTGTGTATGCACTAGCTTCTATCCATCAGATCACTATTTCGGTGCATTTTTATCGAGCCGCAAGCCTTTGCACTAAGTTAATGCCAACAAATCTGTTATTGCGCCATTAAATCAGGCAATTCATGGGGTGAGCCGAGCAGTTTTGCCCCATCATGAGTCTTTTTCATAAAGTTGGCACGCTATTTGCTCTTGACCCTATGTCAAGTTCTAACGCAAAGGGTGCTCGCGATGTCATTATTTTCAAATCCATTTGATTCGAACGTTCGTTTGCGCTGTGCCTGTGGACAGCATCAGTCTGAGGCTGAGCACCAAGCCAGCGTTTCACTAGTTGAGCAGCGTTCATCAGACGCGTTGACCTCGCGGGTGGTCGAGCAAGCTGTGATGCGTGCGGTGTTCCCTGAGGACGGCATGCGTAGGCGCTTTTTGCAGGCTGTGGGCGCACCCACGGCGCTCGCTGCGTTATCGGCGTTGTTTCCGTTAGCGGCTGCAAAAGAGGCCTTCGCTCAAGGCGGCAAGTTAGAAAAGACAGATTTAAAAATCGGTTTCATTCCCATTACCTGTGCCACGCCAATCATCATGGCCGACCCGATGGGCTTTTATAAGCGCCAGGGCTTAAACGTTGAAGTGATCAAGACCGCAGGCTGGGCCGTGATTCGCGACAAGACCATGAACAAAGAGTACGACGCAGCGCACATGCTTTCACCCATGCCGATCGCGATTTCGATTGGCGCGGGCGCGACTCCAACACCGTATACCGTCCCAGCGATTGAAAACATCAACGGGCAGGCGATCACGCTTGCCATGAAGCACAAAGATAAGCGTAATCCAAAAGACTGGAAAGGCTTTAAGTTTGCCATCCCCTTTGACTATTCGATGCACAACTATCTGTTGCGCTATTACCTTGCTGAACATGGTCTTGATCCCGATCGCGATGTGCAGATCCGTGTTGTGCCGCCACCAGAGATGGTCGCAAACTTGCGCGCCGACAACATCGATGGCTTTTTAGGGCCAGATCCTGTTAATCAGCGCGCTGTGTTTGATGGTGTTGGGTTTATTCATCTGCTATCAAAAGAATTGTGGGACGGCCATCCTTGCTGCGCCTTTGCGGCGAGCAAAGAGTTTGTGACAGCAAACCCTAATACGTACGGCGCCTTGTTGCGCTCCATCGTCGAAGCCACTGCCTACGCGCAGAAACCTGAAAACCGCAAAGAAATTGCCGCAGCGATTTCAACCCCCAACTACTTAAATCAGCCCTTAACTGTTGTTGAACAAGTCTTGACCGGTACCTTTGCTGATGGCTTAGGTGGCGTTAAAAAAATACCAGATCGTGCAGGCTTTGACCCGTTTCCGTGGGAGTCGTTTGCGATCTGGATCCTGACTCAGATGCAACGCTGGGGCCAGATCAAAGGCGAAGTGGATTATCAAAAAATTGCCCGCGACGTGTTCTTGGCGACCGATGCGCGCCGTGCGATGGAGCAAGCAGGCTTGGTTGCACCAGCAGCCAACACCAAAGCCATCACCGTGATGGGTAAAGTATTTGATTCAAGCAAGCCCAAAGAGTATCTCGATAGTTTCGCGATTAAGAAGGTTTAAACACGATGCTCAAAAGCGAAAAACTGCGCGCCTTAATTTTGTCGCTGCTGATCTTTGGGGTATTTTTGGCCGCGTGGCAGATTGGCACGATGCCGTTCGCTAGCACTCAGACTGTCGATGACGAGTACGCCAAGTTAGTTGGGGCTGCGGCCTCGTCGGGACAGAAGTCAGCGTTTCCGACACCGATGGACGTTGGGCGTAAATTGGTCGAACAACTCTCTGATCCTTTCTATGACAAGGGCCCAAACGATAAAGGCATTGGGATTCAATTGGCTTGGTCAGTCGGACGAGTGGGGCTTGGCTTTGGCTTGGCTGCGCTGGTGGCGGTGCCCTTGGGCTTTTTGATCGGGATGTCGCGCTTGGTATTTCAGGCGCTTGATCCTTTTATTCAAGTGCTTAAACCGATCTCGCCACTCGCCTGGATGCCGCTGGCGCTGTTTACGTTGAAAGACTCGGGGGTGTCTGCCATCTTTGTGATTTTTATCTGCTCGATATGGCCGATGTTGATTAACACCGCGTTTGGCGTAGCCTCGGTGCGTAAAGAGTGGATTGATGTGTCGCGCACGCTAGAAGTTAAGCCTTTGCGCAAGGCCTTGCTGGTGATCTTGCCGGCCGCCGCACCGACAATCATGACGGGAATGAGAATTTCGATCGGGATTGCGTGGCTGGTGATCGTGGCCGCCGAGATGTTAGTGGGTGGCACCGGTATTGGTTACTTTGTTTGGAACGAATGGAACAACCTTTCAATCGCCAATATTTTAGTGGCCGTGTTTTTAATTGGCGTGATTGGCATGCTGCTTGATATGTGCTTTGCGAGGCTTCAAAAAGCGGTGACATATCGTGATTGATTTTAAATGCGTACAAACGATCGATATCTGCCTTGAGTCATCGACTTACCTTTCAACCGCCTTTCATCTGTGCCCTGAGTCATTTACGTATCGTTCATGCATCGGTGAACGATCGTGATGAATCCATTTAGTATTCAATCGAGTGAGTGTGTCTAGTATGCAAAGCTTCGTACAGGTTCAGGCGTTGAAGCAGTCTTTTCCAAGCCCCGCTGGTGAGGGCGATCTGGTTGTGTTTGATGACATCAATTTTGAAATCACAAAAGGTGACTTTGTTTGCATCATCGGTCATTCAGGCTGCGGCAAGACAACGATCTTAAATGTGCTTGCGGGCCTAGAAGCTGCGACGGGCGGCAACGCGTTTATTGACGGTCGCGAAATCTCAGGCCCCAGCCTGGATCGTGGAGTGGTGTTTCAGGCTCATGCTCTGATGCCCTGGATGACTGTCCACGCGAACATCGCCTTTGCGGTTCGTTCAAAATGGCCAGATTGGTCGCGTTCGCAGGTTGATCAGCATGTGCAGCAGTTTATTGATATGGTGCATCTGCAAGGCTCAGAAAATAAAAAGCCCTCGCAGCTTTCAGGAGGGATGAAGCAGCGGGTTGGTATCGCGCGCGCCTTTGCGATTCAGCCTAAGATGTTGCTACTCGACGAGCCGTTTGGTGCGCTAGACGCTTTAACACGTGGCAATATTCAAGACGAGTTAGTGACGATTGTGCGTCAGACTAAACAAACCGTTTTCATGATTACGCACGATGTGGATGAGGCGATTTTATTGTCAGACAAAATATTTTTGATGAGTAACGGCCCGCGCGCCAAGCTCGCCGAGATCGTCACCAATCCGTTGCCACGTGATCGTACACGCGCCACGATGCATCATGATCCAAAGTTTTACGAAGTGCGTAACCACTTGATTGATTTCTTAGTGCATCGATCTAAGACCTTTGCGGCGGCTTAAAAGATTAAGGGTAATAGAGTTGCTGACTTGTTGTGCAGTTGTGTAGTTGTGCGTTTGTGCTAACCAGATTAGTTGAGCGTTGATTTCGACACTTACCGAAGACACGGTCAGCGCTTGTCAACGTTTTTTGATGATTTAGCAGTTTGGAATTTTCTTTTTTTAATTCAGGAGATCTATATGGCAGTCGCCAAAGCAGTTGTTAAACCCATGACGCGCGAAGACGTGACCGATTTGATTTATTCCGCCAAAGTGCAAAAAGGCATCAAATGGGCTGATGTTTCAAAAAAGCTCAAGCTCTCTAAAGAATGGACAACGGCGGCCTGCTTGGGGCAGATGACTCTCACTAAAGAACAAGCCACGATTATTGGTAAGACCTTTGGCTTGCCCGCTGAAGCCGTTGCCTTACTGCAAGTCGTGCCTTACAAGGGTTCGTTGCGCAGCGCTGTGCCGACTGATCCGCTGATTTATCGTTGGTACGAGATCGTCAGCGTCTATGGCACAACGATTAAAGAACTGATCCACGAAGAGTTTGGCGACGGCATCATGAGCGCGATCGATTTCTCGATGGATATCAAGCGTGAACCCGATCCTAAAGGTGATCGCGTCAATGTGGTCTTGTCGGGTAAGTTCTTGCCTTATAAAACGTATTAATTAAGAGTTACAACCAGCAGTCCTAGGATCGCTTCGTGATCTAAGGTGGCCAACAGTGTTTGATTCTGGGATCGCGTAGCGATTTCAGGCGGTCAAGTTAGGATGGCCCTCGTATTCAATCGAGCAACGGGGGGCTAAGGGCTGTTTTTGATGTTTTATTGAGGGCTGCAGAGGTTTCTGCAGCTCTTTTTGCATTTTTAGTTATAGTTCAAACCTGAGATCCTCTGTGCCCCGCGGGTGGGCACTGGTTCTATTACGGGCATTACGTATATCCCTTTGGCCGTCCTGTCTGCTAACCGGTTTCTTTTAATTTTCTGTGGCGATCAGTCTAAATATGCAATTTGGCGACACTATCATGCAGTGGTCTGAGCAATTGGCTCAGTTTAGCGAGCCGCCTTGGGCCGAGAAGGGTCAGCTCACGGTCACTTACCTGACCGATGCGCACTTGGCTACGGGTCGCAGCTTAAGCGCACTGATGCTTGAGGCGGGGTTTGACGAGGTGTCGACAGATGCGGTGGGTAACATCGTCGGGGTCTATCACGGTCAGTCGCCAATAGCACCGCGCTTATTGACGGGCTCACACTACGACACCGTTCGCAATGGTGGCAAATATGATGGCCGCTTAGGGATCTTGGTGCCTATTGCTGCGGTACGCGATCTCGCTCAACGCAAGCAGCGCTTGCCGTTTGGGATCGAGGTGGTGGGCTTTGCCGAAGAAGAAGGCCAACGCTATCGTGCAACATTTTTGGCAGCAAGCGCGTTGACGGGGTCGTTTGACCCCGCCTGGCTGGCGCAAGTCGATTCTGAGGGCGTCACGATGCAGCAGGCGATGCGGCAAGCCGGCTTGCCAGGCACTCTTGACTCTATTGTCGCCCTTAAACGTGATCCAAATAAATATCTTGGTTTTGTTGAGGTCCATATCGAGCAAGGACCAGTCTTGTGTGAAGGCTCCCTGCCGCTCGGTGTGGTGACGTCGATCAATGCCGGGATTCGGGCAACTTGTAAAACGGTTGGTATGGCTGCCCACGCAGGTACCACCCCGATGCTGATGCGACAAGACGCCCTGCTGGCTGCTGCTGAAATCAGCTTGATGGCTGAGCAGCGCGCCCTTGCTGATGCCGATTCGGTGGCGACCGTTGGTCAGTCTCAGGTGCCAGGTGGGTCGATTAATGTGATCCCTGGCGAGTGTGCGTTTACCTTGGATATGAGGGCACCCACCGACGCACAGCGCGATGCTCTGGTCAGTGACATTCTCAAGCAAGCTCAAGCGATTGCCGAACGCCGTCAAGTTAAGTTTGAATACACAGAAGTGATGCGTGCGGCTGCAGCCCCCTCGGCGCTTGCTTGGCAGCAACGCTGGGAGCGTGCCGTGGCCGCCGTGGGTCAACCCGTATTCAAACTCAACAGCGGGGCAGGGCACGATGCCATGAAGCTGCACACCATCATGCCGCAAGCCATGTTATTCGTGCGGGGCGGTAATCGTGGCATTAGCCACAATCCACTTGAAATCATTACCGCGGAAGACGCCGATCTGACGGTGCAAGCGTTTATTGCCTTGCTCGATGACCTAGTCGCGCGGCCTTGATTGAGCCTATCTGCGCTTGAGGCAAGTTTACGTTTTTAATCACCCTGATCGAATTGGGTCAGGGTGCCTAGAGGCGCTTTGCATACTGGAGCCTAACGAGCCAAGTTTGTGTCGTGAGGGCGCTTTGAAAGTATGATTGAACTTTATTTGAACCGTAAATCCTAAATCGCTATGACTATCGCTGACTACAACCGCCTTGATCAATGGATCGACGCACACTTTGACGAACAAGTGTCTTTTTTGCAGTCGGTGCTTTCAGTACCTACCGACACACCGCCTGGCAACAACACCCCGCATGCTTTGCATACTGCAGAGTTACTTAAAAAATACGATATGCAAGCGCAGGCGCATGCCGTCCCTGCCGAGGTGGTGCACGCCGCCGGACTTGAATCGATTACCAACCTAATCGTCAAGCGTCAGTACGGGCAGGGTGGTCGGGTGCTTGCACTCAATGCGCATGGCGACGTTGTGCCCCCCGGCGACGGCTGGACATACCCGCCTTATGCCGGTGAAATACACGACGGCAAAATTTACGGACGTGCAGCCGCCGTGAGTAAGTGCGATTTTTCAACCTACGTGTTTGCAGTTCGAGCACTTGAATCTTTAGGCGTGCCGCTGAAGGGCAGTATCGAACTTCAGTTTACCTACGACGAAGAATTTGGTGGAGAACTCGGGCCCGGCTGGTTGCTTAAAAATAAACTGACCCGACCCGACCTCGCGATTGCCGCAGGCTTTAGTTATCAAATCATCACTGCTCACAACGGTTGCCTGCAACTTGAAGTGACGGTCAACGGCAAGATGGGTCACGCCGCTGTGCCAAGCTCTGGGGTCGATGCCCTTCAAGCCGCAGTCAAAATCATGAACGCTCTTTATGCGCTAAATGATACCTACAAGGCGATCACTAGCAACGTACCTGGTATCAATCACCCCTACTTAAATATCGGCTTGATCAACGGCGGCACCAACACCAACGTTATCCCCGGCAAAGTGGTGCTTAAACTAGATCGCCGCATGATCCCCGAAGAAGACCCAGCCCAAGTTGAACAAAGCTTGCGCGACACCATTGAAAAAACGTGGCAAGCGATGCCCGGTATCAATGTACAGACGCGTCGGATTTTGCTGGCACGTGCGCTTAAACCTTTAGCAGGTAGCGACGCCTTAGTCGGCGCCTTACAACAACACGCAAAGGCTATTTTTAACGAAGACGTTCCCGCTTGCGGCACACCTTTATATGCGGATGCGCGCTTGTACTGCGAAGCCGGTGTACCCGTGGTGCTGTACGGCGCAGGGCCAAGAACGGTTGAAGAGAGTCGTGCCAAGCAGCCTGACGAACGCTTAGAGCTTGAAGACCTTAGGCGTGCAACCAAAGTGATTGCACGAACCTGTTTAGATCTGATGACTTAGTCAGGTTTGATATTTTTTTCGCGAATCAAGCGCGCCCACTTTTCTGAATCTTTTTTGAGCAGCGCGCCAAGCTCTTGAGGGGTTGAGCTTGAGGGCAGCGTGCCTGCTGCCAACAGGCGTTGTTTCACGGCTTCAGTTTCAAGCGTGCGTTTCACTGCCGCATTGACACGATTAATGATCTCGACGGGTGTATCTTTGGTGGTAAACATTGCATACCAGTTGTCTGAATCAACGCCATCGATGCCGATTTCTTTAAACGTTTGCACATCCGGAAACAATGGGTGACGCGTTTCAGCAGCCATGGCAATGGGTTTAAGTTTGCCCGCGCGAATATTACTAATTAACCCTGGTACGTCACCAAAAAATGCATCAACGTGTCCGGCCATGACGTCTGTAATTGCGGGTGCTGCGCCTTTGTAGGGGACGTCTACAAATTGTGCCTTGGTGGCAGCGCCCAATAATGAGGCGGCTAAGTGAGGCACACTGCCCATACCCGAGTTAGCCATGGTGGTGCGGTTTTTCATGGCATGTTCAATAAAATCCTTTGGCCCAGTCGCCGGGTGTTTAGGGCTCACCACTAACATTTCGTCATTACGGGCTACCAACGACACCGGTGCCAGATCTGTTTGTGGGTTGTAAGGGAGTTTCGGGTAAAGGCTTGGGTTAATGGCCACGGCCCCCGTGCTGCTAAACCAAAACACGCTACCGTCGGGTGGTGACTTAATCACATACTCAGCCGCGATAATCCCATTGGCACCTGGCTTGTTTTCTACGATGACCGTTTGGCCAAGTTCTTTGCCCAAGGTTTCGCTAATGTTGCGCGCTACAAAATCGTTTGGCCCGCCCGGTGGAAACGCCACAATCAAACGCACAGTACCTGTTTGCGCAACGCTGAGGGTACCAAACGAGCACAAGGCAAGTGTGCCTAAAAAGCGGCGCAGTCTCGCAACCGAACGCTTGGGTGCTTGTTGTGCGGTTGAGTTAGAGCGATTCATGATGGTCCTTTTAAGATTCTGCTTAAGATTTAGGGCACACTTTTGTGACTGACAGCGATTTTTGCACTGGGTCTTTTGTCTTCGAGGCTCTTTGCTTTAATCGCTTGGTGATTTGTTGAAGTCGTCGTGTCGCCCGTGCTAGCTGCAGCGCGCCGACATCCCCCCATCCACCAAAATCTCTGTGCCAGTTACAAATCTAGATTCGTCTGACGCCAAATATACCGCTGCGTTTGCCGTATCACGTCCATCACCCATAAAGGGCAAGGGGATGCGTGATTGACGCTGTTCAAGCAACTGACTCACGTCGCCGCCTGCGCGCTGACCGGCCAAGCGAAACTCAACCATCGGGGTGTGCAGCTGACCGGGGATGATGGTGTTGACTCGAATGCCTTTTTTGGCATACTGCATCGCCACCACGCGCGAAAGCTGAATCACGCCAGCTTTGGTCGCTGCATATGCCACTTGCGCCGAGCCCGTCCACCGAATACCTGAGGTTGAAGCAATATTGATGATGCCGCCCGAACCTTGCGCTTCCATGAGGGGTAGCACGTGTTTACAGGTTAGAAACACACTTTTTAAATTGCTATCTACCTGCGAGTCCCAAACCTCTTCAGACATTTCAACGGGGCCACCCGCGGCCGAGCCACCAACGTTATTGACCAAAATATCAATGCGCCCAAAGCGCTTGATACAAGCGTTAACCGCTTCAAGGATGCTGTCGGTTTTGGTCACATCGCAAAAGCGGGTTTCAATTTCGCTATGCGCAGCTTTGACGTTAGCAATGGTCTCGGTCATTCGGTCTAGTTCACGATCCACGCCATAAATCTTGGCGCCTTCTTCAGCAAAGCGCGTGGCGATTGCCCGGCCATTGCCCCAGCCTGGGCCCACAGAGCCTGCGCCCATGATTAAGGCGATTTTTCCTTCAAGACGGTTTGACATGTTGTGATCCTTAAGCTGAAAAGCGATATAAGCGCATTGGGTTATCAACCATCACTTGATGCAGCAGATCAGGCTTGGGTGAAATCGCAGCCAGCGAGCTCACCAGTTCGCCATCATCAGGCACGTGCGTGTGGTTAGGGTGTGGCCAGTCGCTACCCCACACACATCGGTCGGTGTAGTTGCGCACTAAGTAGTTGGCAAACGGGATGCCTTGTTGATAGGGCGGCTTTGAATCAATGCGATCAATGCCGCTGACCTTCACCATAAAGCCTGGTAGCTCAAGCAACCGGCAAAAATCTTGAAAATGCGGGTGGTCGATCCCAAGGCCTGCGTCAACCCGCCCCATGTGATCCATCACCACAGGTACGGCTGATTGCTTAAGCAAAGGCATTAAGTCTTTTGCGTATTGCGCATGCAATTGAAGCTGCACATGCATCCCTAAGGGCTCAAGGCGTTTGGTTAACGCAATGATCTGCTCGGGCGTTTCGTGCACCGTGTAGCCAGGCATAAAGTGAAACCGCAGGCCTCTAAAGCCCACACTGGCCAAGCGCTTCAGTTCAGCATCGGTGACGTCGATTTTGACTAGTGCAATACCTAGGTAGCGCCCTTTGGCGGCCTGCATCGCGTCTTCAACCACGCTGTTGTCGTAGCCATGTAAAAGGGTGTTGACGATGACGCAGCGATCGATGCCTAGTTTTTTGTGCAGGGCAAAAAGTGTTTCTTTAGGCGCGTCGACAGGGGTAAAACCACGCGATTCGGCGTACGGAAACTTGCTGGCAGGGCCAAAAATATGCACGTGCGAGTCAGTGGCGCCGGCAGGGAGTTTGATTGTTGCATCAGACGGCGTGCGTGAAAAGGTCAAAATCGGTTCAGTCATGGAGCGTCTCGAGTGTTGTGATGGGCATTCGTTTGTTTTGTGACTATTTTGGCATAGGGCGGGGCTCACGGTACACAAACAAGGCTGGGCTCACGTTGCGCCAACAAGGCGAGGCTCAACGAGCTGCGAAGTCAGGCAAAAAATGTTAGAATCTTGGTCTTTGGCGAATTTGCCCAAAAAAGGCGCATTAGCTCAGCCGGTTAGAGCGACGGAATCATAATCCGCAGGTCCCCTGTTCGAATCAGGGATGCGCCACCAGTAAAATCAAGGCTCCCAGCGATGTGAGCCTTTTTTCTTTGCTCCGCAACTCTGGGTTTGCTTCGCAACGCTGGGTTTGCTCCGCAAAACGTCTTAATTGGCTGGAACACTCTCGTCGATGCCGACTCGTGACTCTACCGGCGGCTGATCCAGCCGGCCAAGATAATTGTCGTCAGGCGGTCATCCTAATTGTCGCTAACCACTTGTTTGCCAACTGTGCGCGAAAACAGGCGCGCACGGTTGGCAAACAAGCCTGACGAGCATAAAATCGGGCAGTTAATGCCTAAAGATTGACTAGGCATCCCAATACAAGTTGAACTTGAAAAAAATCATCATCATCGCAGGGCCTAATGGTGCGGGCAAAACCACGTTTGCACGTGATTTCTTGCCAGCAGAAGCGCACACTCTAAGATTTATCAACGCCGATTTGATTGCGGCAGGTTTGGCGCCCTTCAACCCAGAGACTGCTGCCATCAAGGCAGCTCGTTTGATGTTGAAGGAAATTGATGCTTGCGTTGCCAAGGGCGAAAGCTTTGCGTTCGAAACGACGCTCTCAGGTTTGGCGTATTTGGGTAAGATTGAGTCGTGGCATCGGCTAGGGTATCAAATCAAGTTATGGTTTTTATCTTTGCCGACTGATGATATTGCAGTGCAGCGAGTAGCTAGCAGGGTGGCTCAGGGTGGGCACAATATTTCAGAGCTAGTGATTCGCAGGCGTTTTAAAGCGGGGTTGCATAATTTTCATACTCGCTATTGCAAGGTCGTAGATTCGTGGGCACTTTACGATAGTTATGTGCGCCCTCCTAAGCTCATTGATTGGAGCGATAAATGAATACTAAAGACATACGAATGTCTTCTGATCCTGATCTGGCTGGATCATACGCAGCCATGTTACGTGCAGCGCGTTCGGCTGAAGATCTGGCTATTAAAACCAACACGAGCATTTTGGTTTCGGTTGACGGCAAAGATGTGCGACTGACAGCAGAGGACTTAATCAAAATGCGAAATTCCGTGAAAGCGACGGAATCATAATCCTCAGGCCCTCTGTTCGAATCAGGGGTGTGCCACAAAATTATCAATAAAAACAGATACTTGAAGAGTTTTTGGGCTCTGCCCAGTTAGGCCATAGCGGGGGCAGGTGTGACGCGCATGGGCTTAAGCTTGAATTGCTACGCGGCTTGCCACATGTCGTAGGCAGACTGCTGTGCCAGCCATAGCCGAGCTTCGCCACCGCGTTCTTTGCCAAGCCACGCCTCAAGGCGCAAAGCCATCTCGGGCGAGATGGCAGCACGTGCGTTGATCATGCGCGAGAATGCAACACGACAAACGCCCAGTTGCTCAGCCGCCTGCATGACATTGAGACTTAGCGCCGGTAAGAGATCGTCACGGATGGTTAGGCCGGGGTGGGGTGGGTTGTGCATGCGAGTCATATTCATAATCCTAGTGATAGTCTTGATCATCAACCAACACAGCTTCGACATAGAAGTTTTTGCTGGTACCTTTTCAACTAACATCGGCTCTGGTGCGCAAAACATCACAGGTTGGAGCAATATGACTTTCGGACCTGTGGGTACAAGCTACGGGGTAACGTATCTTGGTAACGGCGGATCGGTAGGAAAAAATTCCTATGACCCAATAACTGGGAAATTGTATGCCATGCCCACTTTTACCTCAGTTTTTGTCACTAACCCAAAACAAGCAGGTGGCAAGTTTGCGATGTATCAAAATTTCACTGGTAGCCCAGCTGCGCAAGTGTCACGGATTTTTGCGTATGGTGTCACTTCCCCCAGCAGCTATACAGGTTACCTTTCCGTTGGCACTGCAACAATTACACTTGCAGTAGCAGTACCCGAAATCGATGGCGCACTGATCCCCTAAGTCGGCTTACTCTTAGCAGGTCTGTTCATAATTCTCGGTCGTAAAAAAGAAAATACAGAGCCGATGCCCGCCGTTTAATTCACGCAAGGACTTGTCGCCCGCACGCCCACTTCGGTGGGATTTTTTTGCTTAGTGTCCTATTCATGGTGTAGGTGATTCAATCGCCTTTTTACTAATGTTTGGGTCATTCTTTTTGCGAATCATTAAGCTAGCAATACCCTTGAGACTATGCACAAGTTTCGACACGGCCACTTTAGGTGGCTGGTTCACCAGCAAGCGCACGTGATCGTCTTCCTCCTCAAGCTCTATAAGCTTTGACTCGCAATCAATACAAACGCTAGCAAATATCGGGCGTAGTGAGGTGGAACGGAAACTCAAGACAACTTTTTGGTAGGGTTTAAGCTGCTGGTTCCATTTCACTTGCAGCCGCTCGGCGCTGCCCCGTTTTTACTTCTCTTGTTGCTGTTGCTTTTACGTCTTTTACTATACTGCCAGAAACGTCTGAGGAGCGTAGCGGATCAGACGTTTCTCGCAGCGAATCACCATATTTTTCAAGAATCATCGCGCCGCCGCCGCTCGCGGTTTGATACACCGCGTCTGGCGTTTGATTGCCAAGCGACTGGTGAGGCCGCTCTTCGTTGTAGAAAGCAAAGTACGCAGTCAACCCCACTACCAATTCACCCATCGTGGCGTAACCCTTGAGATAAATGTCTTCATATTTGACGCTGCGCCAGAGGCGTTCGACAAAGATGTTATCAAAGGCACGGCCTCGGCCATCCATGCTGATGACAACGCCCGCGCGTTTGAGTACATCTGTGAAGGCAAGACTCGTAAACTGAGAACCTTGATCGCTGTTGAATATTTCGGGCGTGCCATGATGGCGTAGCGCCTCTTCAAGGCAGTCAACACAAAACACTGCATCCATACTGTTACTGATGCGCCAGCTCAGCACCCGACGTGAATACCAATCAATGATGGCTACCAGATAGGCAAACCCATGAGCTAGGCGAACGTAGGTGATGTCTGTACTCCAGACTTGATTGGGCCTGACAACAGGTACACCACGCAACAGATACGGATAGACCTTGTGCTCGGGGTGAGCACGGCTCGTGTTCGGACCAGGTGCCATGCCGACCAGGCCCATCGCGCGCATGAGCTTCTGTACACCTCTGCGCTTGATGTCATGCCCGAGCCTGACTAAAAAGACCACCATCCTACGGCTGCCGTAAAACGGATGCCGTGTGTACTCTTCGTCAATCAGAGCGCTCAGCATCAAGTCATTTAAATCGATTGGCACGGGCTTCTGATGAGCATAGACCGTGGCCCGCGAGACCCCTGCCAAACTGCATTGACGAACTTGTGAGAGCTCAACATGATCACCGATCCAAGACTCTCGAATCATGGCAGGCTGATCCCTGACTTTTTTTTAAGCCAATCGAGCTCTATCTTGAGTCTGCCAATCTCGCTGTACAGTCGCTCGGGTTCGGTATGCTCAGCCACAGGTGCTGGGACCGGACCGCGTTTGCCTTCAAACAAGGTTTTGCATTGCGTTTGGATTTCTTTCTTCCATTGGCTTACCTGCACTGGATGCACACCAAACTCCTGGCTAATCTCGTTGATTGTCTTGACCCCACGCACTGCCTCAAGACCAACCTTGGCTTTAAATTCAGCCGAATGCACCTTGCGTTTCTTTCGTTCGGTCATGTTTGCTTCGTCCCGTTGTTGGAACATAGCTTAAACCAATCGCAAAAGTTGTCCTAAAAAGCCGATCCACTATATAGGTCGTCAAGTATTTCTTTCGTGAATCCATCACGCCTATATATTGTTACAAAGAACCAGTTTTTGTTGCAAAGATTCACTGAATTTGTATCTTACAAATACAACTTTTACACAGGCGAGTTGGTGATCTACCTTGATTGCGCAAATATAATTCAAGGTATGAAACGTTTGCAGGCCTACAGATACGAATTGATGCCAAACGGCGACCAGCTGCGCGATATGCGCAGATTCTCTGGCTCGTGCCGGTTTGTCTATAACAAGGCTTTAGCCCAGCAAAAAGAGAATCATGCGGCAGGTAATAAGTTCATTAGCTACGTGGCGATGGCAGCAAAGCTGCCCGTTTGGAAGCGTGAAGCAGAGACGGTATGGCTGAAAGAAACACCCGCACAAGCATTGCAACATGCCCTAAAAGATTTAGAAAAAGCCTTCAAGGGTTTCTTTGAAAAGCGTACTGGCTTTCCAAGCTTCAAGAAAAAAGGGAGTGGCGACAGTTTCCGCTATCCGGAGCCAAAACAGATTAAGTTAGACCAAAGCAATAACCGTATTTTGTTGCCAAAACTGGGCTGGCTGCGTTACCGCAACAGTCGTAAGGCACTTGGTCAGGTGCGTAACGTCACCGTGAGCCAGTCAGGTGGCAAATGGTTCATAGCCATTCAGACTCAACGCGAGCTTGAACAACCCTTACCAACGTCTACAACGGCCATTGGTATCGATGTCGGAATCGCCCGATTCGCGACGCTGAGTGACGGCAGCTATATTGCACCACTGAATAGTTTCAAGATGCACCAGCAACGACTTGCGCGCTATCAGCGCCGCATGAGTCGTAAACAAAAGTTCAGCAATAACTGGAAAAAGGCGAAAACTAAAGTTCAAAAGATACACACCGCTATCGCGAATGCCAGAAAAGATTTCCTGCATAAGACCAGTACCACGATCAGTCAAAACCACGCGCTCGTATGTATTGAGGATTTGCAGGTCAAGAACATGTCACAGTCAGCCAAGGGCAATCGCGAGCAGCACGGTAAACGGGTGAAACAAAAGTCTGGCCTAAACCGTGCCATCCTGGATCAGGGCTGGGGCGAATTCAGGCGACAACTCGACTACAAGGTCCAGTGGAACGGCGGCCTATTGTTGGCCGTACCGTCGCAGCACACAAGCCAGACGTGTCCCGCCTGCGGCCACGTATCAAAAGACAATCGACAGACTCAGGCGAAATTTCTGTGTGTCGCTTGCGGCTACGAAAATCACGCTGACGCTGTTGGCGCGATCAATGTTTTAGAGCGGGGATACCGCTTGTTAGCCCGTGGAGAGTCGGTGCAGTCAGACCGCTCGATGAAGCAGGAACCCACCGAAGTGACTCAGGCAGCGTTTGCCCGAGCACCGTAGGAATCCCCGTCCTTTCCGCGCAAGCGGCAGTCATCGACTGAGGCCGGGGAGGATGTCAAATGAGGTTGGGATTAGCCCGAATTGGGTCGCAGGTATTTCAATTGGCGCCTTGAATTGCGCGTTGATGGCTGGCAATGCGCCAAAGCATCGGGTCAGTAAGCTGAAAGAATTTTGGGAAACGATTTGTCGGCCGCCATCGCTTGATGCGACGGCTGTGTCGACCATGTTTGACATGTTCGGACCCGGCGCGCAGGCATTGCGTACCTACACACAGAACCAAACTGAAAGAATGTTCGGCTCGTTTGCCGCGACCCAAACGATGCTTGAAGGCCAGTCTGGTTTCTTCACACCACGCCCGTTAGCCCCAGGTGGTGGTGGGCCCGCTTCAACCAGCTATTACGATACGACGCCCTTGATTGCCACCTTAGAAAAATTTGCAGATTTTGATCGCATTAATAGCAAAGAGATGCGGGTGTCGATTGGCGCCACTAATGTCAGTACGGGTAACTTTGTGTACTTTGACAACACTGAGATGAAGTTGCACCCCAAACATTTTTTGGCCTCTGGGGCGTTACCGCCAGGTTTTGCAGCCGTTGAAATTGATGGCGAGTTTTATTGGGATGGCGGCTGTGTATCGAATACTCCGCTTGAGCAAGTATTGAATGTGAAACCGCGTGAAGATACCCTGATTTTTCAGGTGGATTTATGGAGCGCACGAGGCAAGCTACCAACCGATATTTTTGAAGTGCTTGAGCGCCAAAAAGATATTCAGTATTCAAGTCGAACGCGCGGCGTGACGAATCAGGTGAATGATTTGCAACAGCTACGGCAATTGCTTTGGGACGCCTTGGCTCGGATACCAAAAAACGTAAAGGCCAAGGATCCGTGGTTTGATCAGTTAGCGCAACAGGTATACGGCGCGCGCTATAACTGTATTCAATTGATTTATAAAAATAAGCCTAGCGCAGGCCATTACAAAGACTTTGAGTTTAGTCATGAAACCATGAGCCATCACTGGAGCACTGGCTTGTCAGATATGCGTCGAACGCTTGAAAACCCTAACTGTTTAAGCCTGCCTCCGCCTGGTGAAAATTTTGTGACGTACGACGTGCATCGTCACCAGTAGTGACGCTAAGCAAGTGACCTATTCAAACCGTGGGCCACTTGTTTCTACGACCTAAACGAATAAACGCGAGCCAAACGCACAAACGCGAGCCAAACGCATAAACGCGAGCCAAACGAACAGCCGCGAGTTAACCGTATAAAAGTGAGTCAAACGAACGGCGTGAGTCAAACGAACAAATGCGAGTCAAACGAACAAACGCGACTCAAGTGAATCGCGAGCATAAGAGAACACTTCTTTTTGAATCACTTCGGGCGGTAAGGCGAAGATAGACTGAAGAGCATCCGCGTAGACGACCAGCGCATCGACCGTTACCTTCAAGTCACGGCCTTCAAAAAGCTGAGTCTTTTTCAAGCCGGGCCACTGACTCACAATCCCCTTTGCTTTGACCAACCCGCCAGCCGCCAAAATGCATGAGCCCCAGCCGTGATCAGTACCTAAGGTTCCGTTTACGCTTGCCGTTCTGCCAAATTCGGTCACTGTGATCACCAAGCTCTGCGCCCACTTGTCACCAATGCCTTCGCGATAACCCTTGATGGCATCGTCAATTTGTTTGAGCTTCGTGGCGTTGACTCCTTCTGCGGCACCTTGTCCGGCATGCGTATCGAAACCGTTAAAGTCCAATACACCAACCACCGGTCCACTAGGTGACTGCATTTTTTGTGCAGCTTCTTTGGCCAAACTATAGGCAGTTCGGCGTTGTTGATTTGGTTCGGGTGTGCCGTCGGCAGCGAGTCGTACGCTATCTGACGCTATCAGGCGCGAAGCATAGGGCTTGAGTTCTGGGACGTTAGCCCAAAGCTCACTCACAAGTTCGTAGGTAGCTTTAGGTGGTGCCTGCATCCAACTCGGGTACTGGGTCTCTGACGCGGCGTCGCCTCGTAGGATAAGTGGCATGGGGATCGAAATCGCGACGCCGCCCTTGGACTGCGCCGCCCGCATCGCTCGACCTAGCCAACCCGAGGCCGAGGCATAGGGCTTCGTGATGCCACTTTGCATGATGTCTTGCCCCTCGAAGTGCGAGCGCCCCGTATACCCAAAACCTGTTGCATGAATCGCAGTCGCTTGCCCGGCAGCCATGAATTCTGCAAACGTTGGTAACGCAGGATGGATACCAAAAAACTGATCGCCAAGTAATAAATTGGAGGGCATCAACTCAGAACGCAATGACCCAAGATCAGGATCTGCAAAAGGCGGAATGGCCGCAAGGCCGTCCATGCCTCCGCGCAGCAGGATGACCAACAAGCGCCTGGTTTGAGGGGGTTGAGCCGAGTTGGCCCAAGGCGTGGCACCCGCAAGTGTCAGGCTCGCTGAAAACTTAATAAATTCTCTGCGTTTCATAGCGTCTAACCCCAAAGAATAGCGGGTGAAGTTAAATACACGGCCCAGAGGCTTCTCAGTGACTGATCGGGCAGGCGTCGCGCATGTTTAAGAGTCTTGAAGATTGCGCTTTGCTCGCCATGCTGTCGAAGCACAACTTCGTCAAGCTGATCGCCTTGGCTCACTAGCCTGGGTGCAAACTGAAAGGCGTAGCGAATTCTTCGATCGAGCATTTCTTTTGAAAGCCAGTCGCGATCGTAAAGTGACCAGCCATTAGGCTGCGGGCAATTGTGAATGGCTTGACCAAGCTCTGATAACAACTCATGCAGCCTTTCACCTTTCGCGTCCTTTTGTGGCAACACAACGGGCAACGCTGCGCCTGTGATTCGATAGATCGTCCAAAGCCAGGTCTCGGGGTTTGAAAATTTACGTAACGCAGCGCCGGCCGCGGCCGCCTCTGCAATCACAGCCTTGTGAATGGTTGGCAGATGGCCCTCTGATTTTTGAAAGACCGCGCTCAAACGGTCGATGAGTTCAGGTGAGGGCGTATCTGTCATAAAGGCCGTTGCTAATTTTGTACTGATGTGACGCGCAGTGGCTGGATGATGAGCTAGGTCGTCGATTAACTTGAGTAATTTATCGCGGTTGGCATACGCACCACCATATGGTTGGCCCATCACAGTTTGAATCGATGGCTCATGCTTGTTGTCATCAAAATAGCTGCCAAAGGGCCCCGCGCCCGATTGATTGCGCTGCGGACGCCTCAGGCCCCAGCCGGTCAAAATCATCGCCGCTGCAAGCACGTCGTTTTGCGTATAACCCGAGGCGGGGCTCAAGGTAAACAACTCAAGCAACTCGCGCCCAAGGTTTTCGTTGAACGATTCTTTGAGTTTGCCTTTGGCTCTGGCAGGCGAATTTGGCCCAATCGATTTTGCATTGTCGAGATACAAAACCATTGCCGGATGCGTCACCGCCTCTCGCAACATGTCGCGAAAGTGCCCTGACATATGCCCTCTTAGCATGCGCATGTAAGGGCCTATCGCGGTATTGATATTGTTGACTGCCGGCGAAACCGTGAAGTGATTGGTCCAAAAGTGCCAAAAACGTTCAAATACTGGTGCAGGTCCATTCACCGCCATTGCGCCGCGGGCTAAGACCTCTTTCCAGGGTTCTAGGCGCCAATAGGGGTAAAGGACCTGCTCGTACCGAAATTGTTCGGCCTCTGCGGGCGGCAAGACTTTGGCTTTTTCGTAACTCAGCAAACGCGCTTGGTCGTGCCGAAACAAGGCCTCGGCGACCTCTGCTTGGCTCTGCAGAAGTTTCAATCCTTCTGGTAGCTCTTTGACCAGATGGCCCTGTCGGTCTGCAAAAAACTGAACGTCAGGCGCTCGGTTCATTTGCTCTTGTGCCCAACCGATCGCGTCACTCGGTATTGTCTCGTCGGGGGCGAAGCCAAAACCGACTTGCCTAGAAAAGCGCGCCGCTTCAAGGTTATTCACGTCCGACTCCGATCGATCAAATCATCGACCAGCCGTGGCTGACAACAATCGATTGCCCAGTGAGTGCATTGGTTTCAAAACCGGCCAAAAATGCAACGGTGTTTGCGATGTCGGCGGTTGTTGTGAATTCGCCATCAACCGTCTCGTTCAGAAACACTTTTTTGATGACATCTTCTTCACTCATGTTGAACACAGCAGCTTGTTCAGGGATTTGCTTATCGACCAAGGGTGTACGCACAAAGCCGGGGCATACAACATTGGTACGCACCCCTCGTGGGCCGCCTTCTTTGGCGATTGCGCGCGCTAAGCCCAACAAACCATGTTTGGCCGTGATGTAGGCTGATTTCAATTTTGAGGCCTGATGCGAATGCACCGAGCCCATGTAAATGATCGAGCCACCACGCCCGCTATCGTACATGTGCTTAATCGCTGCTTTGGTTGTTAAGAACGCACCATCCACATGAATCGCCATGATTTTTTTCCAATCAGCGTACGGAAAGTCTTCGATCGGATGAATGATTTGAATGCCGGCGTTCGACACAAGTATGTCGATACTGCCAAATTCTGTAACAGCACGATTGACGCCTGCGTTCACTGCGTCTTCATCAGTGACATCCATCACCACACTGATGGCGCGGCCGCCCGCCTTGATGATTTCGGCGACGACTAACTCAGAGGCCGCTCGGTTAAGATCTGCAACGACCACAGCAGCACCTTGGCGCGCCAAGGTGAGTGCGCATTCACGGCCGATGCCGCTCGCTGCGCCGGTAATGAGGGCGACTTTGTTTTGAACTGACATGTGAAGCTCCTGAAAGGTGAATCAAAAGTAACTTGACTAGATAAAGCTGGCTGGCGCGTGCCGCGAATATTCAGTGTAAGGCGTGGGGCAAAATAAAAAAAGACAGCCACGACGTCGGGCTTATGCAGAGACTGTGGCTGTTGCCCTGGGGTTGATCTGCGATTTATCGTAAATCACGTCAATTTCTTCATTAATGAGCGCAATCGAGCGTTGCAATTGCTTGAGAGGGTAGGTCAGCTCCGGGAAGGTGCCGTTCAGTAACGATTTTGGGACAGGCGGAGTTGGTAGTTCGGGGGCGGGTAACAGTTGGGGTAGTAGGGCGTTCAAAAACTCGACGCTAGCCTCAGGGATTTTTGGCGAACTCATCAGTACTGTCGCGACAGCCGAGATCTGTGAAGACAGCATGTGATTTTGCATCACAATGTTATTGAGTTCGATCACGTGCCATTGTCGCGATTTTGGTTCTAGCATCATGCGATAAAACGCTTCGGCGAAGTTGGCTAGCGCAACATGAACATTTTTTCTGGCTAAGCGCAGATTAAAGTCTGCCCGTTTCGCCTCGAACTCTGAGGCGTGGGATTCATGCGCCCGTATTTGAGCCAGCGCAGCGCGCAGGTATTCTCGATTGGCCGAAATCGCTGCGCGCATCAGGGAGGGCATAAATTGTGCCTCCCACCAAGGCAACACATAACTGCAGGCAAACGCGATGACCGAGCCCAAAAAGGTGTCAAGTGCACGATCAGCGATGATGGTGGTTGCCCCTGGGTCAAGAAAATTAAACGCCAGCAGCACGGCGTTTGTATTGAAAGCCGAGGCTACCAAGTAATTGATCTGCAACAGACTGCCACCAATGATCGTTGAAACCACCATGATCGCAAACAACCACGTTTCGTGCTGCGTGGTGTACAAAATACCAAAGGCTAGACCGCAACCTATTAAGGTGCCGAGCAGTCGCCAACCGTTGCGTTGGCGAGTGAGCGCAAAGCCCGGCTTCATGATGATGAGCACCGTCAGCAAAATCCAATAGCCCTGGCGAGCCAACGCTGGGATGAGTGCCGAGAGCGCCAAGGCGATACCGGCCGCTAGGGTCACGCGCAACGCGTAGCGGCAAAAAGGTGAGTCGAGCCGAAGATTGCTAGTTAGTAAGCGTGGCCGAAAGTGCTGACGTGATAAAAACTGAGTTAAAGAGCGATCGATTTTGACGGCATCCAGCAGTTGCGCATCGCGATCGCGTCGAGTTGCCAAAATCATTCGATCGATCACCTTGGCGCTGTTGCGCAAGCGGCGCAAGATCTCGATACATAATGAGTAAAGCTCAGGCTCACGCTGAGCGAGTCCTTCGATTTGCATCTGTTGAATTTCAAATTCAAGTGCGCGTAATTCTGCTTTGACGCTACTGCGTTGCGTCGCGGTATTTTCACGTGCCACGGCTAGAGCAATGCGTTCAAGGTCGCCCGCCATTTTATTGAGGGCGTCGCGCATAAAGAGCAGGGCGTCTGAACCGTTTAGTTTCTGTCTTAAAAAAGCATAATCAGTGCGAGTGGCCACCAGCAGGTCAAGAATCGCAATCATTTCAACGAATAGATTCCAGAGCATCACGCGGCTGGCATCGGATTGCGCCTGCGTGGTGGCAAGCCCACGCAGCACCATGTCGCGTGCGGCTTGATGCTTATCGGTCATGTCGGCCTGGCAAACAATCAGCTTGCGATAGCTTTCGTCAAGATCCCGATCTAGGTCGTACATGTCGGCGCGGCGCGCGATGTAGTCGGCGGTTGCAAAAAGCGCAACCGACAGGGCTTGCTCTTTTTCGCGCAATTGCATGACTCGGCTGACCGAATAACTGAACGCTGTATAAAACAAGCCCCCGCCTAACGAAGTGACTGCGTGGAGCCAGACCTCTTGGGTTGAAAGCGAGTGGTGTAGCGTCACAGTCATGAGCAACAGACAAGCAAAGCCGATTTGCCCACCCTTTTTGCCATAGACTGCCAGCATCGAGAAGGCAAAACACTGCCCCATCACAACGCCCCAGATGAGTAAGGGGTGAGACGAGGCTAGGCCGGTCAGTGTGACAGTCAGAGTGCTGAGCAGCGTGCCGCCCAGCATCTCGCGGGCCCGATGCTCATGTGGCCCCGGCTGATCGATAAAAGCCACGCACAGCGCACCAAAGGTCGCGATCAGGCCGCTGGCATACCAGCCAAACATCCCACCTACAACGGCGATTGGCAGCAAAATCCCAGTCGCACGCCTGACACCACTGTAAAAGTGGTGGCTAAACAGAAAGCGTTGTAACGGACCGTAACTTAAATTCATGAAGTAGTCATTGTTTTCAGAGCGAACAGTCTAGGATTCGCGTATGGCTAGCGGTGTTTCGCCAGAGGTGAGACCGGTCGCGGTGCGTTGCAACAAAAGACAAGTGTGTTCACTCTAACCAACCTTGAGGTTAGTGACAACAAACGGTTTGTGAATTCGTCACCTTGCGCAGATCTGGGGTGTTTTTGACGAAATCCCAGCGATTTCAACAAGCTTGAGGGTATCTCAATTTGCGCTGCGACGCACAACGGGTTACAGTTATCGGCTCGCACTCTAAAGCTCATCGCTTTTTTGTGCAATGGCTTTTAGTTTGGGTCACCGCTCAAACGCTCTTGCCATCTAAACTTTTGCTGCTTTCCCTGCCACGAGCTGCGGTGAGCGCTTCCGTTTCGATCCAGTGCACCCCTGTTGGGTGCGTGCATAGCCTGATGGCGAACGCGCGACAGATTGGCAAGGTGTCCGGGTGGCTAGGCTCCGTGAGTCTAAAAGCGTCGGATCATGTTGCTGAATATGTAGCGGTTCAGCATTTCTCTAGATTGAGGATGCACTCAGATGGGCGATGCCGGTAATGAAAGGAATGAACTTATGGAACTCAATGGCGCAGACATCGTCGTGCGTTGCTTGGCTGACGAAGGCGTAGAACACGTTTTTGGTTACCCTGGTGGCGCGGTCTTATATATCTACGACGCAATCTACAAACAAGATAAATTTCAGCATGTCCTGGTGCGACACGAGCAAGCTGCCGTGCACGCCGCCGATGCGTATTCGCGGTCCTCAAATAAAGTTGGTGTGTGCTTAGTCACCAGCGGCCCAGGTGTCACCAACGCAGTGACCGGTATCGCAACCGCCTATATGGATTCGATTCCAATGGTGATCATCAGCGGCCAGGTACCTACGCACGCGATCGGTGAAGACGCTTTTCAAGAGTGCGATACCGTAGGGATCACACGCCCCTGCGTGAAGCACAACTTTTTAGTGCGCGATATTAAAGATTTGGCCGATACGATGCGCAAGGCGTTTTATATCGCCCGCACCGGTCGTCCGGGTCCTGTGCTTGTTGATATCCCCAAAGATATTACCGCCGCACATTGCAAATATACGCCCGCCAAAGGCGAGCCCGTGTTGCGCTCTTACGCCCCGGTTGTAAAAGGCCATCAAGGGCAAATCAAAAAGGCTGTGCAGATGTTGTTGCAAGCCGAGCGCCCCATGATTTACAGCGGTGGTGGCGCGATTTTGTCTGACGCGTCGGCCGAGTTGCACGAGTTTGTCAAACTGGTTGGGGCACCGTGCACCAACACCCTGATGGGCTTAGGCGCTTTTCCGTTTTCAGATTCGCAATTTGTCGGTATGCCCGGCATGCATGGTACCTACGAAGCCAATATGGCTATGCAACACTGTGACGTGTTGATTTCGGTGGGTGCTCGCTTTGATGATCGCGTGATTGGTAACCCGAAGCATTTTGCGCAAAATGCTCGCAAGATTATCCACGTTGATATTGACCCCTCGTCAATTTCAAAACGCGTCAAAGTCGATGTGCCGATTGTGGGCAACGTCAAAGACGTGCTGGTTGATTTGATTGCCCAATACAAAATCAGTGCTGCCGAAACTCGTCAAAACCCTGAGGCCTTGGCCAAATGGTGGCAGCAGGTGCAAGTCTGGCGTGGCAAAGAGTGCATGAAATTTGCCAGCTCTAACGAGGTCATTAAGCCTCAGTCGGTTGTGCAAAAGCTTTGGGAAGTCACCGAGGGCGATGCCTATGTGACGTCTGATGTGGGTCAGCATCAAATGTGGGCCGCGCAGTATTACGGCTTTAACAAGCCGCGCCGCTGGATTAACTCGGGTGGTTTAGGCACGATGGGTGTTGGTTTGCCCTATGCGATGGGTGTGCAAATGGCTAACCCAGGCGCAACGGTGGCGTGTATCACCGGCGAAGGCTCGATTCAGATGAATATCCAAGAGCTGTCGACCTGCCGTCAATATCATCTGACGCCTAAGATTTTATGTTTGAACAATCGCTATTTAGGGATGGTTCGGCAATGGCAGCAAATCGACTACTCGTCGCGCTATGCTGAGTCTTATATGGATGCCTTGCCCGATTTCGTGAAGCTCGCCGAGGCCTACGGCCACGTCGGTATGCGTATCGAAAAACCTTCGGATGTTGATGGTGCCATGCGCGAAGCGTTCAAATTGAAAGATCGCCTGGTGTTCATGGATTTCATCACCGATCGCGAAGAAAACGTTTGGCCGATGGTCAAGGCGGGCAAAGGTCTGACCGAGATGTTGCTCGGTTCTGAAGATCTATAACGGAGACCACCATGAAACACGTTATTTCTGTTCTGATGGAAAACGCACCTGGCGCTCTGTCGCGCGTGGTGGGTCTCTTCTCTGCTCGTGGTTACAACATCGAAACGCTCACCGTTGCACCGACTGAAGATTCGACCTTGTCGCGTCTGACGCTAGTCACGATGGGATCTGATGATGTGATCGAGCAAATTACCAAGCACTTAAATCGCTTAGTCGATGTGATCAAGGTTGTCGATCTCACCGAAGGCCCTCATATCGAACGCGAGTTGATGTTGATCAAGGTGCGGGCGGTGGGTAAAGAGCGCGAAGAAATGAAACGGATGGCGGATATTTTTCGCGGCCGCATCATTGATGTTACCGACAAGGCTTACACCATTGAACTCACGGGTAACCAAGAGAAGGTGCAGGCGTTTATCGATGCGTTGGATCGCAGCGCGATTCTTGAAACGGTTCGTACCGGCGTTTCAGGGATCGGTCGTGGAGAGCGCATCCTCAAGCTTTGATCGGTGTTTGTGTCGTGTTTAAGCGAAGCCGATTTGTTTTTCTGATTATTTGCATTCAACTTAAAAAATCTGGAGCCCAGAATGAAGGTTTACTACGATAAAGATTGTGATTTGTCCCTGATCAAAGGCAAGACTGTTGCCATTATTGGTTACGGTTCGCAGGGTCATGCCCACGCTTTGAACCTGCATGAGTCGGGTGTCAAGGTTGTTGTTGGTTTGCGTAAAGATGGCGCCTCATGGGTAAAAGCTGCCAACGCTGGCCTGAAAGTCGCTGAAGTGGCTGAGGCAGTCAAAGCCGCCGATTTAGTGATGATGCTCTTGCCCGACGAAAACATTGGTCAGGTGTATCGCGAAAGCGTGCACGGCAATATCAAGGCCGGCGCTGCGCTGGCGTTTGCCCACGGCTTTAACGTGCACTACGGTCAGGTCGTGCCACGTGCCGATATCGACGTCGTCATGATCGCTCCTAAGGCGCCAGGGCACACGGTGCGTGGTACTTACTCACAAGGTGGCGGCGTACCTTCATTGGTGGCTGTGCATCAAGATAATTCGGGTTCGGCGCGTGATGTCGCCTTGTCGTACGCTTGCGCGATCGGCAGTGGTCGCGCTGGTGTGATCGAGACAAACTTCCGCGAAGAAACTGAAACTGACTTGTTCGGCGAACAGGCTGTCTTGTGCGGCGGTACGGTCGAATTGATCAAGGCAGGTTTTGAGACCTTGGTTGAGGCTGGCTACGCCCCTGAAATGGCTTACTTCGAGTGCTTGCATGAGTTGAAACTGATTGTCGACCTGATTTATGAAGGCGGTATCGCCAACATGAACTACTCAATCTCTAACAACGCTGAGTTCGGCGAATACGAGACGGGTCCTAAGATCGTCACTGAGGCAACACGCGACGCCATGCGTTTGGCGCTCAAAGACATTCAGACCGGCGAGTACGCTAAGCGCTTTATTCTCGAAAACCAGGCCGGTGCACCTGCACTGATTTCACGCCGTCGTATCAACGCTGAATCACAAATCGAAGTGGTCGGCGCTCAATTGCGTGCCATGATGCCTTGGATCGCAGCAAACAAGTTGGTCGACAAAACAAAGAACTAGTTCTTTGTTAGATTTTAAGGACGAAGGTTTGCTTTTTTGACCTTCGCGCCTTGCGCGGCACGGTCTGAAATCTGGGCCGTAACGCTTTAAACGAAGTTTTCAGTTTTTGAATCACGCCCTTCGGGGCGTGTTTTTTTGGGTTAACCTCTTGCCATGATGAATACACCACACTATCCGCACCCCATAATCGCCCGCGAGGGTTGGCCTTTTTTAGCGGGCTCGATACTCATCGCTGTGCTGGTCAGCTTTTGGTCGCTTGGCTGGTCGATCTTTTTTTGGGTGATTGCAGTCTTTGTGCTGCAGTTCTTTCGCGATCCAGCCCGCTCGGGTTCAACCGAGCCTTTGGCAGTGCTGTCGCCCGCTGATGGCCGCATTGTGGTGGTCGAACAGACCCTTGATCCCTATGGTGAGCGCCAGGCACTTAAGATTAGCGTGTTTATGAATGTGTTCAACGTGCACAGCAATCGCAGCCCAGTGGACGGTGAAGTGCTTAAAACGCAATATTTTGCGGGTAAGTTTTTTAATGCAGCCCTCGATAAGGCCTCGCTCGAGAATGAGCGTAACGCCATGGTATTACGCACGCCTGCTGGTCACCTTGTGACGGCAGTGCAAGTGGCCGGTCTGGTCGCCAAGCGCATCCTTTGCTATACCAAGGCGGGCAGCACGTTGGCGCGCGGGCAGCGCTATGGCTTTATTCGCTTTGGTTCACGCGTTGATGTTTATTTGCCTCTTGGTTCGCGCGCCAGAGTCGCTATTGGTGATAAGGTGAGTGCGACGAGTACGGTGCTGGCCGATTTGCCTGCCTCAACGAGCTGAGCTTAAAGATGCCTAATAATCCCTTACGCGATCCTGACCTTCGTCACCGTAGCATTTACTTGCTGCCTAACGCCTTCACGACTGCGGCACTCTTTGCCGGATTTTATGCGGTGGTGCAGGCGATGAATGGTCGTTTTGAAATGGCGGCTATTGCAATTTTTGTGGCAATGGTGCTTGACGGAATGGATGGTAGGGTGGCTAGGCTCACCAACACAACTTCGGCCTTTGGCGAGCAATATGACTCGCTTTCAGACATGACCTCGTTTGGTGTTGCGCCGGCGTTGGTGATGTACGAGTGGATGCTGCACGATTTAGGTCGCTGGGGTTGGTTGGCTGCATTTGTCTATGTCTGCGGTGCCGCCCTGCGCCTGGCGCGATTTAATACCAATATTGCGGTGGTCGATAAGCGGTTTTTTCAAGGCCTGCCTAGCCCTGCAGCTGGTGCCTTGATCGCGGGTTTTGTTTGGCTGGTTGTCGACAATCGCTTGCAAGTGCCTCATGAGTTTTTGGCTTGGACGGCCTTTGCGATCACAATTTATTGCGGTCTTGCGATGGTATCGAATCTGCCGTTCTACAGCGGTAAGGCGTTTGCGCTGGGTCGTAGCGTGCCGTTTTGGGTGATTTTGGTCTTTGTCGCTGGTTTTGTCTTTATCTCAAGCAACCCACCCGTGATTCTGTTTGGCCTGTTTATTGTGTACGGGTTGTCTGGTTGGGGCGTGTGGCTGTGGCGCTGGCGTCGCCTGTCTAAGCAGGTAGCCATACGCAACGGCGGTGATTAAACCCGCGAGGTGTTTAGCTCTGTTTTTGGCAGGGTTCCTTCATGAGGTTGAACCCTGCCCAGCCGCGGTGATTCTTGACTAGCGATCGGCCAGCATCAGCGCTGGATCAGGCCCTGGGTGATGGCGATTGGCTAGATTGCCATTGGGCCCCATGTAGACGTACATCATCGAGTACCACACTGAAGATTCAAAGTAGCGGTACGCCCAGACTTTTTCATTTCCTTTGGCAATCCCCTGAATGTTTGCGGGGGGGCCAAATTCGCAACGTACACGTTCGTCAGACCAGATCCCGGTGGATAGCACCTCAAAATGTTCGTCGGTCAGCACCTGAGTGATCGGACCAATGGTGTTGTCTGTGGTGATGTTTGTGCCCCAAGCGTAATGCCCAAACGGTTGTTGTGACCAAACCAGTCGCTCAGTACCGTCTGGGTTGCGGCAGGCGATGGTGGGTTTGCCAAATTGCTTGATGATGTCGGCCACTGGGGTGCCGGGCTTGGCGGATTGCAGTTGTGCACAGCCACCGAGTGCGAGGACGAACAACAATGCCGTGTATGTTTGCGTGCGCATATCTTGCCTAAGATTTAATTAGTTAATGCGTGATTAAAGTGCTTCAAAAACCTTGTCAGACACCAAGCAAGCGCATCCTTTGTGCACTCTTATGGGCAGGATGTCACCATTTTAGTCAATAAGCTATAATTCTCAGGCTTGACTGGATCTTTTTCCAACAAATTGTTTTTACGTAATGCGTTTACGTACAGCTTATCGTGTTTTTTCGCTTAAAGGCTGTCTGTAACGTTCGTTCTTTTTTCATCACGTTAAAGCACCTCGGCTTTAGCGCTTGTCATCTGAGGTTTAAAAATGTCTGTTGCTGATATTAAAAAATCCGACATCGTCGCGCAGTATCAACGCGCGCAAGGCGATACCGGTTCTCCTGAAGTCCAAGTGGCTCTGCTGACAGCTCGTATCAACGAACTGACAGGTCACTTCAAAGCTCATATTAAAGACCACCACTCACGTCGCGGCCTTCTGCGTATGGTTAGCCGTCGCCGTAAGCTGCTCGATTATCTCAAGGGCCGCAACCCAGATTCATATCGCTCGCTGATCGAAAAACTCGGTCTGCGTAAGTGATCAAAATCCATGGG
>CANCMG010000023.1 GCA_947378965.1 Alcaligenaceae bacterium
CGCGTCGATGCCATGGTGGCCGCCTTACGCGCACTGGGTCTGAAAAAAGGCGACCGCATCCTACTGCAGTCGCGCAACAATTTGCAGACCTTTGAAAATTGCTGGACAGCTTTCAAGCTAGGGTGCGTCTGGGTACCGACTAATTTTCGTCTGACGCCGCCCGAAGTCGCGTACCTCGGGGCGTCAAGTGGCGCCGTGGCAATGATTGTTGAAGACATCTTTGCCGGGCACACTGACGCCGTCAAGGCCGAGTCTAAAACGCTTAAGCACATCATTGTGATCGGGCAGCCACGTGCAGGCGAGTTGTCGTATGAAGCCATGATCGAGCAACACTTAGGCGTGGTCAGCGAAGAAGAAACCGTTCACTACGACGACCCGCTTTGGTTTTTTTATACCTCAGGCACGACTGGCAAACCAAAGGCGGGCATCCTCACCCATGGGCAAATGGCCTTTGTGGTCACCAATCACCTAGCCGAGATCATCCCGGGTACCACAGAACGCGATTGCTCAATTGTTGTTGCACCGCTGTCACACGGCGCAGGTATTCACGCGCTGCTCAACGTAGCGCGAGGCGCTGCAGCCATTCTCATGTCAAGTGAGAAGTTTGATCCAGAATTGTTTTGGCAATTGGTTGAGCGCCATCGTGTCACCAATCTGTTTACGGTACCGACGATCGTCAAGATGCTGGTTGAGCACCCTGCGGTCGATCAGTATGATCACAGTTCGTTGCGCTTCATGCTCTACGCTGGTGCTCCGATGTACCGCGCCGATCAAAAGCGAGCCCTCGAAAAACTGGGCAATGTCCTTGTGCAATATTTTGGTTTAGGTGAAGTGACGGGCAATATCACCGTGTTGCCCCCTGACATGCATAGCGCCGACGATCAAGATCCAAACGCCAATATTGGATCCTGCGGTCGCCCGCGTGTTGGCATGGAAGTCGCCATTCTGAACGACAAATTTGAACGTGTTGCCACCGGTGAAATTGGTGAGATTTGTTGTCGTGGCCCAGGGGTCTTTGCCGGCTATCACGGCAATCCTGAAGCAACTGAAAAGGCTCTGCGCGGCGGTTGGTTTCATACCGGCGACTTAGGCAAACTAGACGCCCGTGGCTTGCTCTACATCACGGGTCGCGAGTCAGATATGTATATCTCGGGCGGCTCAAACGTCTACCCGCGCGAAGTTGAAGAAGTGCTACTCACCCACCCTGCCGTTGCTGAAATTGCGATTGTGGGCATGCCTGACCCCAAATGGGGCGAGATCGGCGTCGCAGTGATTGTGAAACGGCCCGAGCATCAAGCCGTTGAGGCCACCGAACTGCTGGGATACCTTGAAGGACGTTGCGCGAAATACCGCTGGCCGCGTCAGATCTTTTTTTGGGATGTCATGCCAAAATCTGGGTACGGAAAAATTGTTAAAAAAGATATCAAGGTACTGTTAGTTGAGCGCGGCGAAGTTCAGAGCGTCGCTCAATAACACCACTTCAGGCGCGGCTTAGTCACACCATTCAAGGCGTGGCTTAGTCAAATCATTTAGGGCATCGCTTCGTATACTCAACATGACGACAGACCAATTAAAGCCTTTACATATTGCGTTTTTAACGCCGATGGCGCAGGTCACACTTGAGGCTATACGCAATCTACTGCCCGCGGGATGCACCATCACCTTTGCGCAAACCTCAAGCAAAGCAGAGCAAAGCAAACTCTTAGCTGACGCTGATGTTGTCATGATAGTCGGCACCTTTCTCGAAGGCGACGTGATTCGCCAGGCCCCGCGGCTCAAAATGATTCAGAAATGGGGCATCGGGGTCGACAAAATTGACTTGGTTGCCGCCAAAGAATGCAACGTGCTTGTATCAATCACCTCGGGCGCGACCTCGATTCCGGTCTCTGAACACACACTGCTGCTGATGCTTGCGGTGTCACGACGTCTGCCTTTGGCACACCGCAGCTTGGGTCAAGGTCAATGGATCGCCGCTGACCTGCGCACCGTGTGCAGCAAACTCGATGGCAAAACAGTTGGGCTGTTTGGTTTTGGTGGCATTGCCCAACAGGTGGCTAAGCGCTTAAAAGGGTTTGATGTTGACGTGATATATCACACACGAAATCGCGTAGCGCCTGAAATCGAAAACAAGCTGCAAGCGCGTTACGTCGACTTTGACACCCTCGTGGCAAACAGCGACATCTTGAGCTTGCATGCGCCACTCACTCCTCAAACCCATCATCGCTTTAACGCCGATACCTTCGCCAACATGAAACGCGGTGCGATCCTGATCAACACTGCGCGTGGTGAGTTAATTGATGAACCCGCTTTGATACAAGCCCTGCAACAAGGCCAGCTTTCGGGGGCCGGCTTAGATACCTTTGAGGCAGAACCTCCAAAGGTAGACAATCCGTTATTTCAAATGGATCAAGTGGTGGTCACCCCGCACTCAGCGGGCGGGGTGTATGACAACCTACCCAATCTTGTCGGTCACATGTTTCGCAATATCCAGCTTTTTCAGCGCGGGCTGCCGATCCCAGAGGCAGACCTTGTAGTAGCGTCGCAACCCTAGAAAATGGTCTATTTCTCGCCTACGCTCACCCGGCCACGCGTTCACGATAGGCGCGAAGATCCGGGCGAAAGGTAGGTAGGGTAACGACAGAACGCGGGCTCGCTGCGGTGCTGCCCTGAGACTAGCTTCTTATAGCGATCGTGAGACGGTCGCTATATAGCAGTACAGCATGACGTTAGCGCCGCCTACTGATAATATCGACAACATCGCTTAGGAGACCAGCATGAGCCAGAAATTTTCAACCCAATTCGAGCCCTTAAAAGGCAAAGTCAGCCCCGAAGAATGGGAGACCCGTGTCACACTCGCCGCCTGCTATCGCTTGATGGATAAGTACGGCATGACTGACATGATCTATAACCACATCACGGCGCGCATCCCCGGCACCGAAGATCTGCTCATCAATCTCTATGGCCTGCTCTACAAAGAAATCACCGCCTCAAGTTTGGTGCGCATCACCGTTGAAGGTGAGATCGTGCGCAAACCGGACACCGACTATGGCATCAACGTATCAGGCTACGTGATTCACGGCTGTATCCACACGGCTCGGCCTGACGTCGCCGCCGTGATTCACACGCATACGCGCGCGGGCATGGCAGTATCCTCAATGAGTTGTGGCCTCTTGCCCATGACCCAAACTGCAAGCCGGTTCAACAATCATTTGGCGTATCACGACTTTGAAGGCCCCGCAGTGGATCTGGCCGAGCGCGAATTGCTGGTGCGTGATTTAGGCGATCACAATGCCATGATTTTGCGCAACCACGGCTTACTGACTAGCGGTGCATCGGTGCAGCAAGCGTTTAACCTGATGTATCAACTTGAGATGTCTTGCCGTGCGCAGGTTGATGCCATGGCTGCAGGCACTGCACTGAGCCTGCCCAGCAAAGAGGTACTTGAAAAATCTGCCCATCTTTATCAACCAAATGTTCGTCGCCCTTATGGCGAGCTTGAATGGCATGCCATGCTGCGCTTACTTGAAGCCGAGCCAGGCGGCTTTCCGCACTACGCGTCGTAACACGTTTGACGTGAGACATACACGTTAGGCGCGAGAGTTATGCCTTGCTGTACGATGACTTATCTTGGTAATGGATCTAATGAGCACAACGCTTCAAACAAACCCAACTGCACCCTTCGGCTTATCTGGCATTTGCGACTGCCACACCCATGTGTTTCCGCCGCAAGCGAAATTTCCGTTCTCACCCACGCGGCACTACACGCCCGCTGAAGCTTCAATCGAAGAGCTGCACGCTTTGCATCGCTCAATCGGTGTCGAACGTGTTGTGATTGTGCACCCAAGCCCTTATGCTGCCGACAACAGTTGCTTGCTTTGGGCCTTGCGCACCATCGGTGCAAGCGCGCGCGGCGTGGCCGTGATCGATGACCAGACCTCAACCGCAGCACTTACCGATATGCATCAGGCGGGCGTGCGCGGCACGCGCTTAAATCTTGAAACCGTTGGGCAAAACGACCCACGCGTCGGTCAACAACAGTTGCTGCGCACTGCTAAACAGGTGGCGCCCTTTGGTTGGCATATTCAGATGTACACCAACTTAGGCGTCATTGACGGTATGCACGACACCATCATGCAAGCAGCCACCACTGTGGTCATCGATCACTTTGGTCGCCTCAATGCCGCGGCAGGTCTCAAGCAACCCGGCTTTGACGCCCTACTTTCTCTAGTGCGTTCTGGCAAAGTCTATGTGAAAATTTCGGCAGCCTATCGCGTATCAGAAGCCGTCGCTTACGCTGATTTAGATCCCTTTGCACAAGCGCTCATTGAAGCGAATCCTGATCGCATCGTTTGGGGCACTGATTGGCCCCATCCGTTTCCGCCCAAGGGCCAGGTTCGCAAACCCGAAGTCATTGAGCACTTTCATCACGAAGACAATCAAGCCGCCATCCAGCGCGTCGTGCGCTGGGCGGGCAGTGTTGAACGCGCAAAAAAGATTCTTGTTGATAACCCAGCGCGACTCTACGACTTTTAATTTTTATATAACCTAGTACGCTTAGACAGTTTTCAAACATCCGACGGATGCTAAGGCTTAGCGCAATCACTGAGGCAGGCGATAGAATAACGCCCGGTGCTGAACCTATGTGCAAACCGTTTGCTAAAGTTTTGCAAGACACTCACAGAGACACTCAAGATGACACCCGTTCGATCTTATTGCAGATACCTCAGCGCTGTACTAGCAGTACTCGTTTTATCGGCACCCCTCGCGACACAAGCGCAAGACGCAGCAAACTACCCAAGTCGGCCAATCAAAATTATCGTGCCGGTCGCACCGGGCGGTACGGTCGATATGGTTGCACGCTCGATTGCCGAGGGTTTAACCAAAGCCCTAGGGCAGCAAGTCATCGTAGAAAACAAACCTGGCGCAAGCAGCTTATTGGGTACGAATTTTGTCGCCAAGTCGGCCCCTGACGGCTACACCCTGCTGGCGCACTCAACAACTTTTGTCACGGCACCCGTCTTATTAAAAAATGCCGGCTACGATCCATTCAAAGACTTCATCCCGATCACGGTCACTTGTCAGATCCCAATGGTCTTAGTGGTGAACCCTGACAAAATCGCAGCGCGTAATGTCAAAGACTTTATCGCCTTAGCCAAAGCACAACCAAAATTTTATGCTTACGCCTCGTCAGGCAATGGTTCAACCGGGCATATCGCTGCCGAGCTGTTTAGCAGTGCGGCAGGCGTGTCGTACCTGCATGTGCCCTATAAAGGCAACGCACAATCAATGGTCGACCTATTGGGCGGACAAATTCCGTTTATGTTTGATCAGGTGAGTACGTCAGCGCAATATATCTTGACCGGAAAAATCGCTGCGATTGGTGTCACTAGCAAAACGCGCTCTGCCATTTTGCCCAATGTGCCCACGCTCGATGAGTCGGGCTTAACAGGTTTTGAAGATACAACCTTTAACGGGCTGTTTGCGCCGGCTGGGACCCCTGCCCCCATCATCGTGCGCCTGCACACTGAACTGACCAAAATTTTGCAGTCACCCGACTTGGTCAAACAGTTTATTGCCAAGGGGGTTGAGCTTGGTGCAAGCCCCACCCCTGAGCAGTTCAAACAATACTTAATTCAGCAAACTTCGCGTTATCAAGAGCTAGCCCGAAGCGCAAACATTACAGCCGACTAAGCTCACTTAGGCTGCACGAGGAGTTTCAGTGGGGGGGATAATAGCCTCTACCGTTTCTGCAGTCGCCTTTTTGTGCGAAAACTTGCTTTTACCGGCTTCGTAGTATTGGTTGAACTGTGTCTTAACATCGCGCGTCTCGATGTCAAGAATTGTGCCGCCCTGTTCAAAGTGCTGCGCAAACACATGCCCTACGGCATAGGTCGAAGCGCCCGAGAGCAGCATCATCGCTGAACCGCCCAAGACAGAACCCACCCCAGGGATGAATTTTAACCAGCTAGCCAAGGTGCTAGAACCGAGGGCAGGAACCGCGCCGCCGATCAAAGCGCTGATCGTGCGCTTGGTGGCACTAGACGTATATTCAACACCATAGAGCGAGCTTAATTGCTTGACGAGGGCTAACTGAATTGCAGTGACACCAACAAAATCAACTAACGGAATCGGCACGATGCCAACGCCACCCGACAGCAACATACTGTAATTAATGGCAGACTCAACTTTAGCGCGTCGCAGTTCATCCATAGGCTTAGGCGCCACTTCAATCGCGCTGACTTCAATCTCAATCGGTTCGTTCGTAGGCATACATATCCTGTTCAAAGATTGCGACGCTCTTCGTAATGCGGGCTTGCCACTCGACGCGAAACGTTTGCAGTTTTCAAACAAACTATTCGCTAAATGGCGTAGACGTGAACGTAAACGTAGACGATAACATCAAACGCCGAGTACTAACATTAAGTCACAAAAATTTAATCAAAGCGAAATTTTATCGAAGAGAAATTAAATCAAAGAGGACACGTCTCTTCAATTAAATAAGTGAAGCCGATCAGGTCGATTCTGCTGTCAAAGACACCAAAATCACCATTAACTCAGCTAAGTGAACAAGCTCTGAAGACAAGCCCTTAAATCAAGCCTTTCTTAGCTACTATGCCCGATGCTGCAAAAAACTTAGCTGAGTATTACTGGCTGATCACTTAATCACTAATCACGGATTAATCACCGCTGGTCGTGTGAGTGGATCTGCAAAGCCTCTAAAAAGCGCGACACCATGTTGTAAGCCCCGACAGTTGCGGTCAACTCAACGAGTAACCGGTCTGTCAGTACGGCTTTTACTGCTGCAAACACCTCGGGCGACACATGGACATCTTTGGTCATCGCATCGGTATAGGCCAAGACAGCGCGCTGCGTGGCATCGTAGCTGTTGGATTGTTGCCATTCAGCTAACTCATCTAGTTGTACTTGCGAAACGCCCTCGCGCAACGCGATCGGGGCATGCTGCTCTGCCTCGTAGGGCGCGCCGTTTAGTATGGCAATACGCATGATGACCAGCTCGCGCAAGCCGCCTGGCAGGCTGCTTTGCTGACGAATCGCAGTCAGGTAATTTAACCAGCCGCTAGCAACCGGCGGGCTATGCAACAACATTTGATACAAGTGTAAGACGCCACCGCGCTCAGCGACGATACGATCGACTAGCGGCTTAGCTTCGGGATTTGTTAAGTCTGCGTACGGAATACGTGCCATTTTTTGGTCTCTTTTAGTCAGTGAAGTGATCGTCAAGCGATGAACTGGTGCACCGCTGAACCCCTTGCCTGATTGTAGCGGGGGTTTCGCCTGCTGCAGCGCAACACGGCACGAGCGCTATCAAGCGCAGATTCTTGCCATTTTGACAAAAAAAACAAAATAATAATTTTCAGTCTCACTTGGTGAGTAACCGCCAAGTGCAAAATGAAATTCAGCATGAGTAATACAACAAATTGCAAGTGGGTGCGATTGGTTTGCGACCTGTGGTGAAAAAGAATGAATGGTACCGAACGCTTTTACAGCCTTAAACCCTCGCCTCATTGTAGCGGGGTTTTTCCTGCGGCTTCGCAACACGACACGGGCGACTCTGGTTCTAGCACTTGCCACTTGCGTAAAAAAATGAAAAAAATTTATTTAAGTCTCACCTGACGAGTAACCTCAAAGTACAAAATGAAATTCAAAATGACAACTACAAAAAATTGTGCTGTCGGTGCAATGGGTTGGCAACTTAGATTAAACAAAAATGAACCGTACCGAACGTTTTTACAAGCTTAAATCCTTGTTGTTGACTCGGCCCTCTGTCAACTTGCTCGAAATGCAAGAGGCACTCGAGGTGTCTCGTGCAACCTTGTACCGCGACTTAAACTACATGCGCGACCGTCTTGGTATGCCCTTTGACTATCACCCGGCGCTGCGCGGCTATGCCATGACCCTGAAGGGTACAGACTTTAAAAGGTATGAGTTGCCAGGCCTCTGGTTCAGCCAGCCAGAACTCTACTCTTTGCTCACAATTATCGAAGTGATCTCAAAGCTTGAGCAGAGTGGATCATTACTTGCTCATGTCATGCCGTTGAGGTCTCGTCTTGAAGGCTTGCTTGATGACGGTACGGCTTACCGCATGGCAGTTCGGCAACGAATCTCAATCGTGCCCAGCGCTCAACGACAAATTTCAAGCGAACACTTTCAAATCACCACGATTGCCTTAACTGAACGCAGGCGTCTCAACATAAAGTATTTGTCACCTCGAACCGGCCACTCGACCGAACGCATCGTATCGCCTCAACGCTTGGTCTATTACCGAGGCAATTGGTGTCTAGACTCCTATTGCCATTGGCGCCAAGGTTTGCGCAGATTCGCGCTATATGCCGTCACAAGCTTGAGCTTAAGCGAGCAAACGGCACACGATATTTCTGCCGAAGAGTGGCAAGACATGCCGGCAACAAATTACAACACGCTTCCGGGTGCAGAACGGCACACCGCAAAGTTAAAGTTCATGCCCTCCAAAGCCCAGTGGGTATCACGTGAGCTATGGCATTGCTGGCAGTCGGGGAGTCTATCTTCAGATGGTAGCTACGTGCTTGAAGTTCCGTACGAAAACGATACAGAACTGATTCAAGACATTCTGGCGCACGGACCAGACGTACAAGTGTTGTGCCCACTCGCTTTAAGGCAGAAGGTCGCAGACACGATCAAGAACATGATGAGCGTTTATGCCTAACAGTTGCGCTGAGTGATCGATCGTAACAAGAGGCTTTTAGTCAGCATGAATGTATGACAACAAAAGAGGCTATGAAGACTTCTTAGTCTCGGAATAGTACTTTTTACTTAACAAATTTCAAAATAAATCTGACAAGTCTCACCTAGTGACAAAGCACGACTCGCATACTAGATGTTCAGTGATTGACCCGCGGGCCGCAAGCCCTGCGACACAGGCAGCAAAGTGAATCAAAGCAGAAAAAAGCGGCAGCTTTGGAAAAGTGCACTGTTTATGGCTACCGTCGTGATACCAACGGTAGTGGCGGTAGCATACTTCGGCCTAATGGCTTCTGACATTTATGTCACCGAATCCAAGTTTGTGATCCGCAGCCCTCAAAAGATGGGCGGGGCTTCGTTTATGGATGTTTTCAGCAAAATTGGCATGGCCAAATCTGACGAAGATTCGTTTGCCGTCAAAGAATATATTTTGTCGCGCGACGCCATGAACATCTTGAATCAAGACCTAAACATTAAAGAGGCCTATTCTGACCAAGCGATAGATTTGCTTGAGCGGTTTCCGGGTGTGCGCTATTGGGATACAAGCCTTGAAGCGTTTTATCGCTACTATCAAAAACATGTTGGCGTTGAGGTTGACCCCAACTCATCGATTGCCACCTTAAACGTTAAAGCGTTTACTCCAGAACAAGCGTTTAGCCTGAATCAAAAGCTCATTGAAATGAGCGAAGCCTTTGTCAACAAACTCAACGAACGCGCCCGACAAGACTTATTAAAAAGCGCAACCGAAGAAGTCAACATTGCCAAAGCCAAAGTCGAGTCAACCACACTTGCTCTGATGCAAGTACGCACCCAAAAACCGGATCAGCAGCCTGACAAACAAGTCATGGCCCAGCAACGATTGGCCCTAGAAAAAACCTTTGCCGAACAACAGTTGGCCACTGCCATGACCGCCATGGAGCAGTCGCGTATCGAGGCCCTGCGCAAGCAGGTATATATCGAACGCATCACGCAGCCGGCTAAGCCTGATTACGCGGTGCTGCCCGAGCGCTTGAAAGGCATTGTGACAACCCTAGTCCTGGGCTTTGTCTTTTGGGGCATCTTAATGCTGCTGATTGCCGGCGTGAAGGAGCATCACGTTTGAGCACAGCACAATCCGTCGCCCCTAAGCGTCGTCGACAAGACTCCTTTATTGAGTCTTTAAAAATACAAGGTCGAGTGATCGGTGCACTATTTTTACGTGAAATTATCACTAGGTACGGCCGGCACGGACTAGGTTTTTTATGGTTTTTTCTTGAACCGATGATGTTTTCGGTGGGGGTGACGGCACTGTGGACTGTCGCTGGCATGGCTCATGGGCAAGGGAACACCATGCCGATAGCAGGCTTTGCCTTGACCGGGTATTCGGCCATCGTTTTATGGCGCAATATGGTCAATCGGCTAACAAACACTACCTCTGCGAACAAAGGGTTGCTCTATCACCCCAACGTCAGGGTCGTTGATCTGATTTACGCACGTGCCTTGCTAGAGTTTGCAGCCTGCACCATGTCTTTGGTCTTTTTAACCTTTGTGTTTTGGGGGCTGGGCCTGATGGCTTTACCCGTAGACCCACTGAAAGCATTTTTTGCTTGGCTGTTATTTGCCTGGTTTGTGATTGGTGCCGGTATGTTGGCGGCTTTTATGGGCGAATCTTCAGAAATATTTGATCGCATCGTACACATTATTCTTTACCTGGCCCTACCCTTAACCGGTGCCTTCACAATGGTGTCTTGGATGCCACCGGCCATCCAAAATGTCTTGCTCTACTCGCCACTTGTACATGGCGTTGAAATGCTAAGAGAAGGCTATTTTGGTGCAGGTATAGACGCTCGTTATTCAGTCGCCTATCTCTTTCAAGTGAATTTAGTCCTCACACTCTTAGGCTTGATCTTGATCCGCAACATCCGCCGAAAGCTGATCGATGATTAGGCACCGCTGCGCTCGGGGTACTCAATGATTACGCTTGAAGGGATCTGCAAGCACTATCCCTATGCTCAGGGCCAACGCCAAGTACTCAACCAGATTAACTTGCAAATTCACCCAGGTGAAAAGGTTGGGATTTTGGGGCGTAATGGTTCTGGCAAATCGACACTGATACGCATCATGGGCGGGGTCACGGTACCCGATGCTGGGCAAATCACTAAAGAGATGTCAATTTCGTGGCCACTTGCGTTTGATAGCGGTATGCAGGGCAGCCTGACAGGCTATGACAACGTTAATTTTATTTGCAGAATTTACAACACCGACATCACTGAAGTGTTGCCCTTTGTACAAGACTTTTCAGAACTAGGTCGCTATCTGTACGAACCCACTCGGTCATATTCGTCAGGGATGAAAGCCCGACTAAATTTTGCGATCTCGATGGCGATTGATTTTGACTGTATGTTGATCGACGAAGTTTTAGCCGTTGGCGATGCCCGTTTTAAAGAACGCTGCCACGAAGAACTACTTGTTAAACGTAAAGAGCGGGCCATCGTGTTGGTGTCACACGAACACGGGATGATCCGTGAAATTTGTGACACGGCGTATGTATTAAAAGAGGGACACCTTCACCATTTTGAGGATGTCGAATCTGCGTACAGTTTTTATGCGTCTGGTTAAACACGCATTGAACACGCATGATGAGTTTCATTGAACAAGCATGCTGAGTCTAATCCAACACGTAACACGTTGCATAAAGTTATAACAATGCCTTTTAAAAATCGCTCAAAAACAAACACTACCAAATTTAAAGAGATCATTGCGGGTTACGCCACGCCTAAAGTGATTGACTGGGTGTTAAAAAATAAAGTTGATCAAGGGGCCGCCGCAAGTTTTGCTTGGTCGGCGCAGGATAAGCAGCTGTTAAAAAAGATCTTGTTAGATCCCACGGTTGTGCCGTCCGAGGTTCCTCTCTCTAATTTAAGATACAAGAAGTTTTTTCAAAGTGTGATTGATAATGGCTTAAATGCAGATGACGTGCGCTTATTTCAACGGCACAAAAATAAATTACCGTTAAGAGCCTTAGGCTTAGCTTATGACTTAGCAGATTTTGAAGCTGAGGATGAGGCGCTCGTTTCGAATAAAAAAATTGAAGCAGGCTTTTATATGCTTGAGGTGACGATCTCACCAAAATCCTATAGCTCACACTTACCCTTCATTTTGACTGAAGCACCTCGTAAAGGTACAGAGCTGACAAGTTTTCCGCTTTATGTAAAGGCCGAAAAAATAACAAAACGACTGATTAAACTTGATGAGGATACAGCGCTGGTGATTAAGCCAGACCCTAGCTGGGCTCAAAAAGACCTTAAGCATTTCAAATTGGCAAAATTAACCAGAAATTTCTTTTTAAGTCGCCTTTATAAAAAGCTAGGCAATAACTTTAGTCTGCAAGCCGGTGCTGCGGTTAGCGATGCACAGCTTTTAAAAGCCTGGAAGCAATACGAGCACATTTTTACTCGCCAACTTAACCATCAACGGGTTGGCTACCATGTTGCGATTACCACGGAAGAAAAGAAAGTCATCCCTAGTGCCGCCGAGCAGATGCGCAATTTAATCCGCTCTTTGCTCAAGTGAGTTTAACAATATCTGTGATCTCACAAGCACTTTTCAATGATGGTTTCTAATTTAAAAACCTTGTTAAAGATACCCGACGCGAAAAAAATATCCTACGTTTTTTTTGTGTCTCAAGAGAAGCTTTCATCAGCCGCTCAACAACGGCAGACAACGCTGACGATTACCTCGATCTTGGAGCAAAGCGTACCGCTTTGCGATTTATTAATCGTGACGCCTGGGCAAACAGTTCACCAGCTTAAACGATTAATTGAACAGTGTATTCACCAATGCCAAGAGAAATACCTTAGTAGTTCTGGCGTTGCCTCGCCACTTAACGGTAAAAAAATAGCTGCCAAATCTAAACAAAAGATTTCAAAAGGTGCCCCCTCGATTCGACTCTATGAGTTGCCACCTTGGCATACAGGCAGCATTACCAGCGTAGTAACACTAGTGAAAGCGCAAATTCAAACTGAGTGGGCGATTTTTTTGGATAATGCCACACAGGTCACCCCGTCAGCCACCTATCAGTTCACCCAGGTGATCATCCAACACCCAAACTCAGAAGTGATCTACGCCGATCACGATGTCATCACTAGCCGTGGGGCTAGATCACACCCCTCTTTTAAACCGGTATTTTCACTCGACTTGCTTTACAGTCAAAATTATATCGGCTCATTTTTTGCAATCAAAACTAAATACCTTAGCCAGTTTGTTTCATCAAATAATAATTATAGTTTTGCAAATTACACTTTTTATTTGCTTCTGTCATGTATTCAAGCCTTGGTAAAGTCATCGCCATCTAATTTAACGCGACTGACTCGAAAAATTATTCATCTGCCTCATATTTTGCATTCAGAGCATAAACAAAAGCTCACAGCAAGTCGCGCGCGAGAAAGCACTTCTCAGCAACTTGAGCTTTTAAAAAATCACTTGGCTAATTGTTATGCCAAGGTAACTTGTTCGCAAATTAAGCCCTTTATTTTTCGTCATAAGTGGCCGATTACCGCAACCGAGCCCTTAGTCAGTTTGATTATCCCTACAAAAAACGGCTATGACATTTTAAAGACATGCATTAGTTCAATCATTAATAAAACAACCTACAAAAATTACGAAATTCTAATTGTTGACAATCAAACGACAGATGTAAAAACACTTAAGTATTTGAACAAACTGACCTCTAGCTATCGCCACATCAAAACCCTTGAGTACGACCAGCCATTTAATTATTCAGACATCAACAACATCGCAGTAAAGCACGCTAAAGGGCAAATCCTGGGCTTTTTAAACAATGACCTTGAAGTCATTACCCCAACTTGGTTAACAGAAATGGTCAGCCACGCGTTACGGCCCGATATCGGCTGTGTCGGGGCGATGCACTACTACCCCGATAAGCGTATTCAACACGCAGGCGTGATTGTTGGCATGAATGGTGTGGCTGGCCACGCTTTTAACGGTCAAAAAAAAACGAGTCGCACAGATGCCTTCAATTATCTCGACTCACTCAGAAATCCCGACGCCGTCACTGCAGCAACGCTGGTGGTGAGAAGAGAGCTATTTGATTTAGTCGGTGGCTTTGATAACAAGCATCTAAAAATTGCTTTTAACGATGTTGATCTTTGTCTAAAAATAGCAGCGCAAGGGTATCGCTGCCTCTGGACACCCTATGCCGAGCTATTTCACCATGAGTCTAAAACCCGAAATCTCGAGCGTATAGACAATGACTCACAACAGACCGAGTTATATGAACATCAGGTCATGAAAGAAAGATGGCTGACCAACCTTTACCCAAAACGCGATTTGCTGCGTTCGCTTAGCTTATTAGGTGCACCTTTTTATGAATAGTGTCTGTATTACGGGTTATCTTCCAACAGACCTGAGTTTGGTCGAAGACATTCTCAACCAGGCCGGTATGCAAGCTGCGCTTCCGGCGCAGAGAGATACCTCAATGTCAATCAGCGTTTGGCATCAGCAGGTAGCAGAATTGTTAGCTAAAGAGAACAACGACGACCAAGATGAGCTTGGGTCCGCCGCTAACCTTGGCCGACTCTGGGAGCAGCTTGCGAGCGATATCTTTATCTCAAATCTTCACAGTCCGACCTGGGGCTGGGCAGATACCCGCAGCGCCCCGTTGCTATCATTTTGGAAGAATTTCGACCCGCAGCTAAGGTTTGTATTGGTAGTGTGTTCGCCCGAGCGTTTGCTTGCGCACGCAATAGAAAGCGCAAGCGACACCCCTAACGTCGAGCATACTCTGAATCAGTGGCAGTCTTATACTGAAACCTTACTGGCCTTTTATAAAGCGAACCCTAAACGAAGCATCATTGTTAACGTACAAGATTGCATCGACCAGCCAGCCGTATTTTTGCAGACCTTAAATAAAAAATGGGGCTTGCAACTTAATAAAGTGCACTTCCCTAATATTGCGGCGGTGGGCTTTTCTGACCTTACCAAGTATCTGGCAGCAGGCCTTGTCAGTGCATCACCGGCACATCAAGACTTGGGCATTAAACTTCATAAAAGTTCGAGTTTAAATTCTACTGAAATACGTCACAATGCCATTCCCTCATACGCTGACTTAATTCAGTGGTATCGCAAAGTGCGGGGCGACGTTTTGCAAAGAGAGCAAGATCAACTCGCCTTTCAAACAAAACACAATAAACTGCTCGAACGCTTTGAGCAAGAGCGCGCATTTAGTGCACAACTAGCAGCACAAAATGTTGCGCTTGAACGTAAACAAAAAGAATTAGCGCTTGAAATTGATAGCTTGCGTGCAGAATTTTTGAATTTACAACATTCAACTGTCAACCTTCAAGAAGAGTCAAACAAGCTCAAAGATATCAACGCACAATTTGACAAAGCTCTAGAAGAGCATGATCTACAAAAAGCTCAACTTACGGAAACACGAATTCAACTCGCTGCTGTTCAAAACGCGCACGAAGAATCAAAAGCAGCCCTTGCTGCTGCTAAAAATGAACAAGACAAACAAACGACAATTACCGATGATTTAATCGCCAAGCTGCGTGCGGCAAACTCCCAGCTAGAAGCCTCAACCTCGGCAGAAAAAACTTTAACAGAAGAAAGTGAGCTTCTGTTACTACAATTGCACCAAGTGCAAGAAGAGTTAGAGAGCTATTTTCTCCAATACCAAGAGCTAAAAAAAGAAGTCGAGAGCACTCAAGCGCAACTGACTGAGACACAAGCTCAACTTGCAGCAGCTCAAAGCGCGCGAGAAGATTCAGACGCTACCCTGATTGCAGCTAGAAATGAACGCGACGGCCAAAGCGAAATTGCCAATGATTTGGCAGCCAAACTCCATGCAGCGAACTCGCAGCTGCAAGAGTCAAAGGCGGCACTAGCCTCTGCCAGAGATGAATATGACAAACAAACTGTCATTGCCAATGACTTAACCGCCAAGCTCAGTGCGGCAAACGCCAAGCACGAAGCGTCAGCCTCAGCCGAAAAAGATTTAAAAGAAGAAAGTGAGCTTCTGTTACTGCAATTGCACCAAGTGCAAGAAGAGTTAGAAGTCTATTTTCTAAAATATCAAGAAACCACAAAAGAAGTCGAGACCTGCCAAGCACGTTGGCGACGCATGCTTGTCCGTAACCCCGATTATTGCGATGTTGAATCCATCGCAATCGAGCCTGTCGCACAGGACAAAACGCACCGAACCATTTGGACAATAAAAGGATTAGATGCAGGTGGCAGGCATATCCCAGAAATGTCTTTTGCCACCTTTATCGAAAAAGGTATCGCAGGTTTTGAGTTTTCTCGTGCAGATAACGGGTCAGCGGGCTTACTTCGGTGGCCAACCACGCTGGCAGAAGACACAACATTGACAATAGCGATGAACGGGGATATTAAAGCGAGCGAAAAACGCGCTTTAGCCATCATTGGGCTGACAACAAGTGATTGGTCTTTAATCAGCATCTTGCTCAACCTACTGCGTAAGTCTTTGTTATCGCCAAGTTTGTTAAAAGCCCCTCAAAACTTTGACGCTGCAGCTTTAATCAAGGCGCTCGACAAACTAGAAATAAATCTAAAAGCCCTACCCGAGGTACTGCGCTACGACAAGGTCAAGCTTAAGCGCGAGCAAGTTAACCCAGATTACGAACACCTTTGGTTTTCGTTCGAAAATATGAAAGCCTCTGGCCAACTGATCGGCGATTTTGAATACCGAATCTCTTGCACCAACGTGCGTCCTAAAAAGTTTGGCGATCATCCTAAACTAGAGTTTCCTGACACTTGTAAAACTGTAATTCAAAGCTGGTTTGAAGAATCTTACGACGACTACGGCGCAAAACTCGAGCTACGTTTCGCGATGCCAGAATCTATGGACATGGAAGTATGGGGCAAGCTCACCCCTCATGACCAACTGTTTATTCGCGATTTAGTCAGACAACTCCCTTTCATGATCGAAGATTTGCGACTAAGCGGCCAAACCCCAAAGCGCGACTGGGACGACTGGAAATTCATGATCGGTGAAACTCAGCGAGTATTAACAATGAGAGCTGAGCCGGCCAAACCCACGCCAAAAATACGTAAAACTAGTCCTCGTCAGTCAGCTGTTTGAAATAAGGTTCTGTAATGATTCGTGAAGAGGACGTAGTGTATGCCTATCGCTTTATGTTTGGCCGAGAGCCAGAAAGCCGTGAAACAGTTGCGCAGTATGCCAGCCAGGTCAATAGCCTAAGAGAATTAAGAGACTTATTTTTAAACTCAACCGAGTTTAAAGAGTTACTAGATAGAAATCTCCCCCCCCGTGCGCCCAAGCCAGGCTTTCAGGGCCCGCCAATGCACGTTGAGTTAACGGATGATCCCGCGATATTAGATGCACTGTTTGCCAAGACCGTTGCCCAATGGCAGCACTTAGGCCAAACCGAACCTTATTGGTCTGTATTAACAAGCGACCGCTATTTTATAGAGACCTTTCATCAAAACCGTGATGCCTTTTTTGCTACCGGCGAAGTTGAGGTACAGGCTTTTGAATCAACTGTTGCTCGAGCAGGATTATCGTTTCCAAGCAACGCTCGCTGCCTAGAATTAGGCTGTGGGGTTGGCAGAGTTACCGCCGCCCTTGCGAAACGGTTTACCGAAGTAGTGGCTGTCGATGTATCACAACCTCATTTAAATATCGCAAAAAACGAGCTTGCAAGACTGCAACCTACAAACAAAATAGATTATCAGCAACTGAATCAACTCAGTCAGATGCAAAATTTAGGCAGTTTTGATGTTGTTTATACAAAAATTGTCTTACAACATAATCCACCACCCGTTATTAATTATCTACTGAAATCGATGCTAAACAGCCTTAACCCAGGTGGGATCGCGTTGTTTCAATTGCCTGTTTATAAAGCTGGCTATATTTTTGATATTTCTAAATATCTCAATAAAGAGCACAGTGAGTTAATGGATATGCATTATTTTCCTCAGACATATTTAATTAAATTGTTATTAAACGCAAATTGTTCGATTCAAGAGTTACGCGAGGATGATGCAATAGGCATTTCTATGACGAGTATATCTAACAGTATTCTTGTATTTAAAAATTAATATTATCAAATATATCAAACCAAAAAATTCAAATAAATAATTAACATTCAACAAGTTTTATTTAATATTAATTTTTACGACTTACAATCTCTTTCAGAATCAAACTTATCTTTTAATATAAGAATCTAGTTGCTTTTTTTGTTTTACGATTTGACCCAAATTACTATAAAAATAATAAAGTAGATATTTTTCAAATTGAATAATATATTTACAAGTACTGTAACGTTACAACCACTTACGATCAAACATAAAGCTCACTTTGAGTTTTTTGACAGGCGACTGACTGTTATCCCATCTAGAAATCACGATCACCACCAATACTTTAGCTATTATACCTAGGACCTACTCGCTTTTCCGAAGGAGTAAATAAGCCTGAAATTTAATATTCAATTGACGCTAGCACACCAAACATTAATCCTGTGAGTCATCTCAGATGAGAATTGTAATTATAAGCAATAATTATCCGCCAAGAATAATTGGTGGGGCTGTGGTAGTGGCGTCGGCGTATGCCGAAAAGTTTCAAAGTCTTGGAAATGAAGTGGTGGTCTTTGCCGCGGATGGCACTGGGTACATTCCGACACTAGAAATCCACAAAGAGTTTTACAACAATGTATGGGTCTGGCGTGTTGGGATTAACGAAGCGATCGCTTCAATGGAGATGTACGCATGAGTAAAAATATATTAATTACCGGTGGTGCCGGGTTTGTAGGTCGACATTTCATCAAGCGATTTCTTGATGCTGGCGATAATGTTCACTGCGTCGATAGCATAGTTCCTCTAACAGGTGGCATTGAGCCAATTGATTGGCCACTCTTTATCCCACAAGACTATAGCAACTTCAAATTTTATAAGCAGGACTGTCGCGAGTATTTTAAACAGCACAAATGCGAATATTTTGACTATGTATTTCATTTGGCCGCCATTGTTGGCGGACGTGAGATGATTGAATTTAACCCACTTGCTGTTGCTGAAGATTTATCTATTGATGCCGAATTTTGGAATTGGGCGAAAGAGGCGAAACCGGGAAAAGTGATCTGCTTTAGTTCATCTGCAGCCTACCCCATCAAATTACAAAGGAGTTTAGGGTATGTCCTTCTGAAAGAAGATATGATTTCCTTTGAACATGATATCGGCATGCCTGACATGAGCTATGGCTGGGCTAAACTCACACATGAATATATCGGGAGGCTTGCTTATGAAAAACATGGGATTAAATCTGTTACATACCGACCGTTTTCTGGTTATGGTGAGGATCAGGATTTAGCATATCCTTTTCCCAGCATTTGTCGTCGTGTAATCAAAGAGAACGGCGCTAGGGAGATTACTGTATGGGGTACTGGCGATCAAATGCGAGATTTTATACACATTGAGGATTGTGTAGATGGTGTTTTACTAACCATGAACAAAATTGATAATGGTGATGCGTTGAACCTTTCGACGGGAGTTCTCACCAGTTTCAAGAGCTTTGCACTTAGTGCTGCTGAGATTTACGGATACTCACCGTATGTAATTGGAACTGCAACTAAACCAGAGGGGGTCTTCGCGCGTGGTGGAGATACAACAAAACAGAAAGACTTTGGCTTTACTTATTCAGTAAGCTTCGAAGAAGGAATAAAACGAGCTTTATCATACTTTGAAAAAAATAAATGAAATTTACCAACAAACAGTGATTATCTGAGAAGAGATATGGAACTAAACCTCAAAAAAATTCATCAGCTACTTGACGACGGAAATCTTATCGCAGCCCAAGACGTTTTTAGAAAAATGATTACGTCTTTGCCGAACAACAAAGTAATGTCACAAGTCATCATTCTCAAAGCTTATGAATTAGATAATGTTAAAAAACACCCATTTGATGGCCTTAATGTCAGGCAAGTCGAAGCACATAGCCTCTTAATTCGTCAACTATTAATTGAAAATCATGAAGAATTTGATCGTAGGGTTTCAAGACTGTGATGCATAATATTAATAGACCTAAGCTTCACATTAATGATTTTGCGCGTCACGTTACTTCTGATGTGGGAGATACGTTGTGCCCAATAATTTTGGTTACGAGGCGACCCGATGGAACTGGCCTATATCAGCTCTACAAAGGTGTTGTAAGCGCGCTAGAAGGCTCCGTTCCAATAAAGACACTTTTTTTGGGCGATAACGCGAATATAGACAACATCCGTAGTCTTGCGTGGGAGATTGGGGCTTCTAGTGTAATATTTTGTGAAGCTTTTTATCACCTTATTTCACCCTCAGAACTGAAACAACTTAAAGATGAGGTTTTTCTCAAAGTGGGGCTGATACACGCTTGGGATTCAACGGAACTCGATCCTCGGGATGTGAATTGCATTGAAGAAAGCGTTGATGTTTTATTTTCTATATGTGCAGAATTTACTGGAATCTGGCGAAGTCAACTTTCGCCCAAAATCCTTTTGCGGGATCTTCGAGTGCCGCTTTCTCACGGTGCTCATGAGACATTGGCACCTTTAAGGCGGCGCATATTCAAGGACAATGACAATTATTCAGTAAGCATTTTAAGTGTGGCCAGTTATCACCCAAGAAAAAATCACGATCTAGCTATTCATGCGGTAAAACAATTGTTGGATAGTGGTGTAAGTTGTACCCTGAGAATTCATAGTAATCTTGACCAAGGCGAATTCTTAAAAATAAAATCGATTGGTGAAAATCTTTTAGGCAGTAACTTTCTTGCTACTCTTGGTGAACTTACAAGTAATGAGTTAATAAATTTGTATCATAAAAGCGATTTGTACTTATCTTGCTCTCAAGGCGAAGGATGCAACATAGGGCTTCGAGCGGCAATGTCAAGTGGTATGCCTGTTGTGTTTACAAACATACCCGGCCATAGAGATCTGCTGGATTTCAAAATCGGCACATTCCCAGTAGATGCTAACCAGAAAGTTCCGGGAATCTATCCTGAGCGCTCTAAGCAGTTGTTTGGATACCAGATGAAGGCCACCTCGCAGGATGTAGCGAGCGCACTCATCGATGCTAACAATTATGCTGCATCCGATAATTACAGGCCTTTGGGTATATCTGAGCAGATCTTCAGTCAGGACGAGCGGCGTTCAAAATTATATCTGTGGGATCTGTTAGCATCCAGCAATATTTTGAGCACTCATCAGAGACTTGGCGCAGGCCGATCTAGACAACTTGATAGTTTTAGTGATGTGCTGGTTGTGCCATCTCTGGATGCAGGTTTCTTCAGTATTGTTAATACCTATATTTCCCATAAGCTTTTCTGGGAATACCCTTGTTTATACGACAAAGTAGTCCCATTTTGGTCACCAGAAATGGTCTCTTTGGCTACGGGTAAACCATTTGATAAATTCACATCTTACTGTTATTCAAGACTGGAAGATGGCAATGCATTTGAACATCTATTTGGTAATCGTAATGCGGCTAATATAGAGAATCTTGATTATGCAAAATGTACCTTCGCTGGAACTTCTGCAAACGCAAAGGTCGATCCTAATTTAACTTACACTCACTCCGAAAAACTGTACAAGTCCGCACTGTTTATGGCTTGGCGACATGAGATGAGCCGGATCTGTTGGGATAATTTCCGCTTTCAGCCAAATATAGTTCTTGAGGCGACGGACATTCTTCACCAAGTACGTCAATATGATCACACCATGGCAATGCATGTTCGCCACCCTAGTCATGCGATGGAGCAGCGTGACAAATCTATTGCATTGGTTGAGGATTACATTAGTGTTGCGCAGGGATGGATTGCCAACAGTCCTTGTGGTGAGTCATGTGCTATTGTTCTGGCAACAGATCAAGAGGAGGTTGTATTCGAATTTGAAAAGAACTTTCCGGGTCAGGTTATTTATCGCCAAGATGTATCGCGCGTTTCCATAGACAACTCAAAAAATGAAAAGACGGTAGCCGGCGACGACAAACTGAAGGAAGGTAGGCAAATTCAACACCTGATGGCTAGCAATTTGGCAGGCTGGAACCTTAAAAATGCATCTGATGTGATTGCTGATGTTTTACTACTTTCTATGGCTGATTCTCTAGTACATGTTAATAGTAATATTGCCACAATAGTTTCAGTTTTCAATCCTAGTATTGCTATGCATCATATTAAGAGTGGAGACAATTTTCAGAAACTGATTGCTAGGACAAGGCTCTTAAAAGCTTTCCCAGCCTATTAATATAAAAATTATCACTAGTGTCCCAACGTTTCACAATGAAAGCGCGGTAAATAATTGATTTTCATGAATAAATCCGATTTTTTCTGTGTCCACGATTTGAATTTGATTTCGTGGATAGGTCATCATTCGCAGATGTTATCTGACGAGGGTGATCATGCATTCGGGACAATTGGTATTCGCTCAAGTGATGGCCTATTTGCCACTCAAAGCCTTCAGTCGGATGGTCGCCGCACGACGTGCTCAACACAAAGTTCAAGATTTCAGTTGTCTGGATCAATTCTTGGTACTGGCCTTTGCTGAACTGACGGCTCGCGAATCGCTGCGCGATATCGACATAAATTTGCGAACTCAGGGCAAACATTTTTATCACATAGGTTTGCGCTGCAAGACGGTTTCTCGCAACACGCTGGCCAACGCAAATTGTGTCAGGCCGTGGGAAGTTTTTGCAGACCTGGCTCATCATTTGATCAAAACGGCGCGCGTACTTTACGCCGACGAACCGACGAACTCGGAACTGAAGTCGTTGATGGGCGCTACGGTGTACGCACTCGACTCGACGACGATAGATTTGTGTTTGAGCCTGTTCAACTGGGATACTTTTCGAACGGCTAAAGCGGCAGTCAAGCTTCACACGTTGATAGATTGGAAGGGCTCTATTCCAAGCTTTATTCATATCAGCGACGGCAAAATGCACGACGTCAAAATACTCGACCTGCTCTGCGAGCAAGGCTACATCGAGGCTGGCGCGTTTTATGTCATGGACAAAGCCTACGTTGACTTCGCACGATCCTACAAATTGCACACGGCGAGAGCCTTCTTTGTGACGCGTGCGAAAGGCAATATACATACAGACTTGATTCAAACGTTTCCCGTTGGAAAGGTCATTGGGTTCGTCAGCGATCATCACGTTCGATTGGCCGACGTTCTGTCCAAGGTTCGCTACCCCGAACCACTCAGGTGTGTAACGTTCATAGATGTCGAGACTGGCAAGACGTTCGAGTTTTTGACCAACAACTTTGCACTGCCCGCCATCACGATTTGCGCTCTTTACAAGCAACGATGGCAAGTAGAGTTGTTTTTTAAATGGATCAAACAGCACCTTCGCATCAAGGCTTTTTACGGCAACACAGAGAACGCCGTCAAGACCCGGATATGGGTCGCCATCGCGACCTACGTCTCGATTGCAATCATGAAGAAGCGGTTGAATCTGAAACATTCTCTCTACGAAATTCTCCGCGTACTGGATCTGAACATGTTTGAAATGACCTCTATCGAAACGTTACTCGGGCGGCCCGTTGAACCTACCGAACTATCGGATTATCCTATTCAACAAGACCTGTTCCAAACGTTGGGACACTAGTGAAAAATTATCAGTAATGTTCGGTTAAGCTGGGTTGTTTTTCAGTAAACGCCAATACCGTCTTAGTCTACATGCCGATTTTACTTGATGTCGATTTGAATTAAGATCCTTCATTTTTTGTGAAAATTCCAAAGAGTTAACCTCTTGAAATATCTCACGTGCTACTGAGATTATCGATGTCAGTATTTGAGAAAACCGAGCTTTTAAATCTCTTCTAATACAATGGATTCGCTTCTGATCTACTCGAATCAGCTAACCATATGGATCTATAAGTAAATTAATCGGACATAAAGTGAAATTATACAATGATAAATATTCCAAATAAAAGTACAGAGCTAGTTATTATGGATGCTTTGTTTATATTAACTCGTGATTATAATTTTCCAAAAATAATAATTGATGTCGGGGCTAACTCTAACGCAACAATATCAACTCCGTTTATCGCGGAGGGGTGGAGTGCCTTACTTATCGAGCCACAGAAAAGTTGCATTGAACTCTTATTGAACAGATTCGATGCTAATTCATCCGTTGATATTTTGCGCTGTGGCTGCTCGGATGAAGAGACGACACTTCGTCTGTACTATGCAAAAGAGGGTGAGGGATCGGAACTGGCGACATTTAGTCAATCAGATGATCCATGGATGTCGATGGTTAGAAATAAAAATCACTACGAAGATATTGCAGTACGTCGATTATCTGACATCATAGACTCTAAGCCGAATTTTGAGAATATTGGGATACTAAAAGTTGACACAGAAAGCTTCGATTACAAGGTCATACTCGGAGTTGATTTCAATAGGCATCACCCAAAAATTATCATAACCGAGGAGTATCTTTGGAATGTAGATGATGTTACTGCAAAACATAAGTTACTAGAATATTCTGGGTATGTATGCCTTGGCTGGAGTGGATATAATACTATTTGGATATGCCGACAGTTCTTCAAAATATCATGGACTGATATTGGACTATGGCCGTGGCTGAAGAGAATAAATCGCTCACATCCAATAATAGCTTTATTGCCTGAACTTCATAATATCGACGAATTGATTGACTGCAGCCGATATTGGGACAATTGTCTATCTGAGTTGGATATATTAATCTCAGCAAGAGATATCAAATCAACTCCAAGTGCCCATTTTACAATTCCTATCGCTATCTCAAACTTCGGTTTAAGACTAATACCGTCTTTACCTAATCTAAATTCCAATGAGCTTATACAAATTAGTTATCACATCAAAGAAGGGAATGATTATGTACTGTGGGATGGAATTAAGACGAATTTAGGTTCAGATATTAAGCCAAGTGACTCGGTTATTTTAGATATGAATTTTGTAGCCCCGAGCAATCCGGGTAAATACTTGATTGAAATTGACTTGGTTGTTGAGGGAGTTGCTTGGTATTCTTCAAAAGTAAATAGTTCTCCTTGTTGTATTTCATTAACTATAAATAATCACTAGTGTCCGTTAAACCGGGTAAATTTTGAGTAAGAGCCAGTATTTGCGCGGCTTAGCGGCCGATTTTATTTAATGCCGATTTGAATTCAAATTCTTCATTTTTGTGTAATTTCCTAGGGATTAGCCTCTGGGGGATTTTGCATGAATGTCGGCAAGACGTTGTTTGCGCAGATTATGGAGTTCGTGCCGTGGACGAGCTTTGGTCGGATCGTCGATCGTTACGGCGACAACTCGGGCGTTCGCCGCTTCCCCCCGCTGTCAGCATAGTTGGTAACTTTCCGCTTTAGGTACCTTAACCAACTTGGAGGTCTAGACCAAACTATGCGATAACCGCGTACCGTTTGATGAGCAGCGATATTTTTTGTATCTGATCAAGCAGACGAACGAGCGAACGCTTCAAGTTTTCGGCGAATAACTTTCCAGCGGTGTGGCGTCTAGTTAACCATTTGTAGCGATTCGCTGCACCACGATTATTTCTTAAATTATGCAGTAGAACCTCTAAGGTATTGATACGCGTTAAGTAACACTAATTGAACAGGATTGACGATTTCCATGCAACTCATCCCCGTGATTTTATCTGGCGGTGCTGGCACAAGACTATGGCCGGTTTCACGCGAGCAGCACCCCAAGCCCTTTATCCGCTTAGCTGATGGCCAAAGCCTGTTGCAAAAGTCGTTTTTGCGCGCAAAAGGTTTACCAGATGTGGTTGAGGTACTGACTGTTACCAACCGTGATCTGTTTTTTAAAACCGCAGACGAGTACCGTGAGACGGGTGACATCCCCATGTCGCTGGGCTTTATTCTTGAGTCTGAAGGCCGCAACACGACACCGGCAATTGCTGCAGCCGCGATTACCATCCATCAAACCTATGGCTCTAAAGCCGTGATGTTGTTTTTAACGGCCGACCACCTTATCGCTGATGTGCCAGCTTTTACCGAGGCTGTGCAAACAGCCGTGAAGCTGGCTGAAACGGGCAAAGTCACGACGTTCGGCATTCAACCCGAAGGCCCCGAAACCGGCTACGGCTACATCGAATCCGAAGGCCACACGGTTAAACGCTTTGTCGAAAAGCCAGATCTCAAAACAGCAAAAGAATATGTCGCCAGCGGTAAATACCTCTGGAACTCGGGCATGTTTTGCATGACCACCGAAACCGCCATGACCGAGCTTAAGCGTTACGCGCCTGCGGTGTTAGACGCGGTTGAAAAAAGCCTGCAGGCTTCGCGTCGCGTAGAAGGTGTGGGCCATTATCAGATTGAGCTGGATGCTGCGACATTTAAAAAGGCTGACAGCATTTCGATTGATTACGCCTTAATGGAAAAGACCACGCATGCGGCAATCGTCGCCTGCGACATCGGCTGGAGCGATATCGGATCGTGGAACGCCTTGGGTGACTTGATCCCCAAAGATGCCAACGGCAATAGCCTTGAAGGCGAAACCTATTTGCACGACGTCAGTCACACTTTTATTCAAACCTCAGGCCGCTTAATCGCTGCGGTGGGCGTTGATAATCTGATCATTATCGATACGCCTGACGCTTTACTAGTAGCGCATAAAGAGCGCTCGCAAGACGTGAAACAAATCGCCGGTCAACTTAAGAAGCTTGGCCACGAGGCCTATAAGCTACACCGCACGGTGCACCGCCCTTGGGGCACGTATACCGTGCTTGAAGAAGGCGCAAGCTTCAAAATGAAGCGCATCGTGGTCAAGCCTGGTGCGTCACTGTCGTTGCAAATGCATCATCACCGCAGCGAACACTGGATTGTGGTCGATGGTATGGCCAAGGTCGTGAATGGTGAACAAAACCTCTTGATCGCGACCAACGAATCCACCTTCATTCCGGCAGGTCATAAGCATCGCCTAGAAAACCCCGGCAAAATTGATCTGGTCTTGATCGAAGTACAAAGCGGTAATTATTTGGGCGAAGACGATATTGTGCGCTTTGAAGATCACTACGGCCGCGAGTGAGGCTGATATACGGCTTTACTTAAAAATTGGGTGATATAGCCGAGGGTTCTTTGCCAAAGCTTGCGCTCATATTGCGATTGCCTGCTGTCGCCAATGTGAAACTGGTTTGCGTGTACTTCAAACTGTTTCGCCAATTCCGCGACGGTCTTATCACTTCGCAGCGCAGCTAACCCTATCCCGGCCTTGAAATCGGCCGTTTCATTTCTTCTGAGGCAACTCGTGATTGCCTTTGAACAGTGACCCTTTCCTAGAAAACCCCTTGCCTAAATCCGTCGCCATCCTAGGTTCTTCTTACCTCTTGCCCTCTACACCTGCGGGCCAATTTGGGCGGTATTTGCTCGAGGGTAAGAATCTAATTTCTACCGTACAACAAGACCGCTGGTCACAAGCAGGTTTTGTTCACCCTCAAAAATCTCATCCCGGTACCGCCTACACCTTTAGCTCTGGCTCGGTCGGCGATGTCAGTCAGTTTGATGCCGCATTTTTTGGGATTTCGCCCAGAGAAGCCGCACAAATTGATCCCCAGCAAAGAGTGTTGCTAGAGCTTAGTTGGCAGGCCTTTGAAGATGCGGGGCTTAAGCCTTCGTCGATGCGTGGCAGTGCCTGTGGTGTGTATATAGGTATAGCGAGTGCTGATTATTCATATCGGCTCGCTGAAGATTTGGCCTCGATCGACTCTGCAGTAGCAACGGGCAATACGGCGAGTATCGCTGCCAACCGTCTGTCGTACTTCTTTGATTTACGTGGCCCGAGCATGGCGATTGATACGGCCTGCTCGTCGTCTTTAGTGGCGTTTCATCAGGCGTGTCAGGCGATTCGGGCGGGCGAAATCACGCATGCGCTGACGGGCGGGATTAGTCTGCATTTGCATCCCTATGGCTTTATCATTTTCTCAAAGGCCAGCATGTTGTCGCCCATTGGCAACTGCAACGTCTTTGACGAAGCGGGTGAGGGTTATGTAAGGTCTGAAGGTGGTGGGATCTTTGTGCTCAAGGATTACGATTTGGCCGTGGCAGACGGCGATCGGATCCTGGCTGTGGTTGCCCAGACTGCTGTCAATACAGATGGTAAAAAAGCTGGCCTAACGATACCCAAGCCTGAAGCGCAGGCTGAATTACTTTCGTCAGCCTACGCGTCAGCGGGCATCACGCCCGACGAGATTTCTTATATTGAAGCGCATGGCACAGGGACTGCAGTTGGGGATCCGATTGAGACGCTAGCGCTTGGGATCTCGCTAGGGCAACAACGCCCTGCAGCTCAGCCACTGCCAATTGGTTCAGTCAAAAGTAATCTGGGGCACTTAGAAGCAGCCTCGGGTGTCGCGGGGTTGGCCAAGGCGCTGTTTGTGATTGAGCAGCGCAAAATCCCGCCAACTATTGGTATCACTACACTCAACCCTCGTATTGATTTCAAAGGTTTAAACCTAGAGGTAGTGACACAGACGCGCCTGCTGCCTGACGATAAACCTGTAGTGGTGGGTGTGAACTCATTTGGCTTTGGTGGCGCCAATGCACATGTGATTTTACGCAGCCCTAAGGTGATGCAAGATATTGAGCGGCGCAAGGTACAGCAGGTCACGCAAAATGGTGTGCGACATGATCTGTCGCATTCTGAAAAAAATGTAGCTTCGGCGTTTTTGCAAAATAATGCAGCGTGCGAAGACTTAGCGCAAGATGTTGCAAATGCTAAAACATACATCCCCTTTTTGCTCTCAGCTGCAACGCCTTTGGCCCTGCAGGCTGCAGCTGCACAGCTTTCGCTAGCGCTCACTGAACACGTAAAAAATGGCGTAGTCGAGCCTGATTATTTGTACGAAGCGGCCTATCAATTGGCGTTTCGGCGCGAGGCGTTTGAACATCGCGCGGTGGTGTTTGCCTCTATTGCGACGCCTACTAATTACGTTGATGTCGCTGCTCACAGTCACTTTGAGCACAGTCTCGTTCAGCACAGTCTCGCTGTTCACAGTCTCGCTGATCACAATCTCGCTAATCACAATATTGAAGCCCTGAGCCAGCAACTTACGTCCTATGCAGCAGGCGTAGATAACCTTGGGGTAATTGACGGTATCAGCCTGGTGCCCAGCATCATGGCTCACGGCTCGGCTGTTTACGCGCAAGGCCCTGCTTTCTTTTACTCGGGTAATGGCGCGCAGTGGCTTGGCATGGGTCGCAAGTTGCTCGCCGTTCCCATATTTAAACAAGCGCTTGAAGATATCGATCAAACCTTTGTGGGGCTGGCTGGGTTTTCAATTACAGAGCAGTTGCAGGGCTTATTGCCCGAACTCAGTTACGAAAATACCGACATCGCACAGCCTGCTTTGTTTGCGCTACAGGTTGGTGTCACCAAGCTGCTGGCTGCGATGGGTGTCAGGCCGCAAGCAGTCGCCGGGCATAGCGTTGGTGAGGTTGCTGCAGCTTGGGCCGCAGGCATACTCGATTTGAAGTCTACCGTTCAAGTGATTTACCACCGCAGTCGTTTACAGCAAACAACCAAAGGGCGTGGCAACATGACTGCCGTTGCCGTGGGCGTAGATACCGCGACGCGCTGGCTTGCCGAAGAAGGTTTGTCGGCTACTGTCTTTATCGCCGGCGTTAACAGCTTTTGCGGCGTCACGCTTGCCGGCACGGCTAAAGCCCTGACTGCTTTTGAAGCACGCCTCACGCAAGAACGGGTCGGCTTCAAAAGGCTTGAGCTAGATTACGCCTTTCATAGCCCGGTCATGGACGGCATCCAAAGTGAACTTGAACAAGCCCTAAGTCACCTGGCCCCAACCGCAGGCGCAATCCCTTTTTACTCTGCAGTAACGGGCGCTTTACTTGATGGCACTGCCCTCACCGCGGATTACTGGTGGCAAAACATCCGGCAGCCTGTGCTGTTTGAACGTGCGGCACAGCAAGTGTTACGGGCAGGGCATGAAGTTTTAGTTGAGATCGGACCACACCCTGTACTGAGGGGCTATTTGAACGATTGCGTTAAGCAGCAAGAACAGCACGCCAAGCAATCACAACAAACTAACGCCACAACTCGATCAGCCCTTGTATTACCGTCGCTGAGTCGTCAACAGGATGACAGCGAAGCTGTGCAGGCGATCGCTGCGCGCACGTGGATCGCGGGTGCTGAGCTTGATCTGTCGGTGTTGTTTCCGGTGGTGGGTCACCCAATCGCGCTACCGTCATACCCTTGGCAAAAAGAGCGTCACTGGCATAGCGTAAGTGCAGAGTCACCCAATACCTTAAATCGGGTCTTTGAGCATCCGTTACTGGGCTATCGCTTGCCGCAGCACGAGCTGCTTTGGGAAAACCAGCTTGACCTTTACCGCCAACCTTTTTTGGCTGACCACGTGGTGGGCGAGGCGGTGGTGTTTCCGGGTACGGGCTATGTTGAACTTGCTTTGGCTGCGGCACACGCGTGGCACGCTGAGGGCGTCAAGCAACTTGAAGATTTAGAGATTTTGTCGCCCATCACGTTTAACTCTAGTCACGGCAAGGTGCTGCGCGTGGGGATCGATGCTGCCGACGGCCGAGTCACGATTCAAACACGCGACTTGCTAAGCGCGCAGGGCTGGACGTTAAATGCGCGGGCCCGAATTATTTTAGAAGCGCGGTTTCCGTTGCTGGTCAAAGAGAGCAGACTAGTGGTAGAAAACGACTTACAGCTTCAGTCACTAAAGCAGTTAGCGCTGCGTAGCCCAGATTTTGACGCAGCTTCGCATCTGCGACTGACGCGCCAGGTAGGCTTGCAATACGGCAAGGCGTTTCAGGCGCTTAAGCACGGTTGGTTAGGTAAAACTTCAACGGCAAGCGGCGCTGACACTGAGTGCGCCACGGCGCTTTTTGAGATCCCTGAATCTCTGCTTGACTCACTTGAGCGTTTTAAGCTGCACCCTGCTCTGCTTGACTGTTCGTTGCAACTGATTATTCAGTTGCTGCGCGATAAGGTTGATTTAAGTGAGGGGATTGCTTTTGTACCCATTCAGGTCAGGCGAATCTCATTACAGCCAGGGTTAGGCGCCCCGCATCATGTCACCGCCCACTTACTGCGCAAACTGACGCACTCGCTTCTGGCAGAATTTACAGTATTCGATGCTGAAGGTCGTGCGATCGCGCGGCTTGAAGGGGCGCGCTTTAGGCGCGTACGCCTGCAAAAGGCTGCGGTGAGCGGTATCGCAAGCGGTCATGATCTTACGACTGGCACCGCACGCGGCTCACCTCTTGTAAACACAAGCGCAATCCAACATATTCACACGCGCTATATCCCCCTGCCCTTGCAACCGGGCATGCACCCTTCTGTCGTCAGTTATCAACTGATGCTCGAGGCTGCCAATGCTGCGGCACGTCGCAACGTGCTCGATCGCAATTACCGCACATATGTGGACGAGCTTGATCCCCTACTTGATACGCTGTGCAACACCTTTGCGGTTGAAGCCTTAGCCAAATTAGGCTTCAACGAAATCATCGATCACAACAATACCCTTCTGCAAAATTTAATTCAGCAATCACCAGACACTGCCCCACTGCTGCAACACCTGCTTCACCTGGCGGTTGAAGAAGGCAGGCTCATTGAAGATGCTGAAGGCGTAAGATTCTTTCAAACTGAACTCGATCCGCAGGGTCAGTCAAACGCCGATAAGATTGACGCCTTAAATATCTGGAATACGCTGCTGGCAGACTACCCAGACTATTTTGCTGTCGTGCATACGGTCGGCAAAGTTGGTCAGCATTTGTCTCGGCTTGTCAGGGGTGAACAATCGCTGACTCAGGTGCTAGGGGCAGCAAACGGTGTCGCTGCGCTCACAGACGAATTAGTGGGTCATGCGGTCAAAGCCAGGCTGCTTGAAGCGGTAAAAGGGGTGCTCAACGCGGCACGTCAACAGCTTACGCCTGCGGGCCGTCTTGGCTTTCTTGAGGTTGCGGCGATAAAACCTGCACTCGCCTGCGAACTCGATTTGCACGAAGACATCAACCAAAGTGAGGTAATTTTTGCCTGCCCTGAACTGTCAGAGCTTGCCACAAGGCATCAGCTCGTTGAGGATTTTCCCAGGTTACGTTTGGCTGGCTTTGCCGAACGAGCCGAGGGTGCTGAAGCAGCTTCTCAACAAGCCTCTGGGACAGAGTATCGCGTTGATCTGGCGATTGTCTGGCTGCAGTTCGACACCGCAGCGCTGAATACTCTGGCACTCGATTATGCCCTCAGGCACTTAAAGCCTGGTGGCACTTTACTCGTGGCGGGGCAGCACCGCACGCGTTGGTTAGACTTTACCTTTGGTGGTCGGGCTGACTGGTGGCTAGTGAACGCCGACCAAAAAACAATCTCGATGCAGCGTGACCGCTCGCTCTGGGAGTCACGCTTGGCAAGCCTTGGGCTTGAACATATTCAGCATATAGACACCACCCAAGAGGCAGCAGACGGCGCATTTTTGTTAGTTGCACACCACCCGCTTTCGGCAACCACTCAAGCCCACCGACACGAGTTGCCGCGTAGCTGGTTACTGGTTGCTGACGACGCGGCTTTACACCAACCACTGCGTGATGCGCTCTGCGCGGGCTTGCAAGGCCAGGGCGATATTGTGTCGGTCTGTATTCAAACCGAAACGTCTGACGAAATTGACTACATCGCCGAGCACTTGAACGCCATGCATGCTGACTTCGGTGAACTCGACGGGATCATTCATCTGAAGGGCCTTGGGGCCGCCTACCAAGCCAGCACACCCGCAAGTGGGGTTAGCCGCTCTATCAGCGCTGCAAATTTGCTTAAAGCTTGCCAACGCACGAACACGCGTGCACCTGTATGGTTTATCACTCAAGGGGCGCATACTGAAAGCACCTGTGGCTCGCAAGTTCAACGCCAAGCCTTTGGTCAAGTCACAGACTCTGCACAAAAAAACGCTGAACGCCTCGCAGACATCACACTAAGCGCTGACGTCATGCTAAGTGGTTTTATCCGTACGCTAGGTAATGAAGTCACCACAAACCGCGTGCAACAGCTTGATTTAAACGCCACCGACATTGATCAAGATTTAGTTGAAGCCTTAATCAACGAACTCGCGCTTGGCAGTGACGAAACCGAAGTCGTCTTAACCAAAGAACACGGCCGCTTTGTACCGCGCCTGACACTTGGTCACCCCCAGGTATTGTCTGACGGCCTTGAAGTGGACGCTCAAGACCAGACGCTACAGCTTAACTTTAGCCAACCGGGTCAACTGCGTAATCTGCAATGGCAATGGGTGAAGCGGCCGACGTTGGGTGCCGACGAGGTTGAAATCAAAGTCGAGGCCACTGGCCTGAATTTTAGGGATGTGATGTATGCCTTGGGATTGCTGTCTGATGAAGCGATCGAAAATGGCTTTGCCGGGGCAACCATCGGCCTAGAGTGCTCAGGAGAAATTCTTCACGTAGGCAAAAACGTGACCCAATTTGCGGTGGGCGACCGTGTGGTGGGGTTTGGCCCCGCTTGTTTTGCCGAACACGTGGTCACAAAAGCCGCAGCGATTTCTCATATCCCACGCGCGCTGTCTTCAGAGGCTGCGGCGACTATTCCCAGTACCTTTTTAACCAGTTATTACGCGTTGGTGCATTTAGGGCGGCTCGAGCCCGGTGAAAAAATCCTGATTCATGGTGGCGCCGGTGGTGTGGGCCTTGCTGCAATTCAAATCGCACGTTGCTGCGGTGCCGAGATTTTTGCCACCGCCGGCTCAGACGAAAAACGCGAACTGTTGCGCATGATGGGGGTAGATCATGTGTTGGATTCGCGCTCGTTGGGTTTTGCCGAAGACATTATGACCCTCACAAATGGGGTCGGCATCGACATGGTGTTGAATTCGCTGGCCGGTGAGGCGATCAACCGTAATCTCAGCATTCTTAAACCTTTTGGCCGTTTCTTAGAGCTAGGCAAACGTGACTTTTATGACAACACGCGCATCGGCTTACGCCCCTTCAGAAACAACATCACCTACTTTGGCATCGATGCCGATCAGTTGATGAATGAGCGACCCGAGTTGACGGCTAAGTTGTTTGGTGAGGTGATGGACTTGTTTGAAAAAGGGGTGTTACACGCCCTGCCCTACACACGTTTTGAGGCAAGAGAGGTCGTTGAGGCGTTTCGTTTTATGCAGCAATCTCAACAAATTGGCAAAATTGTTGTGACCTATCGCAATGGGATCCCAGCCGGTCACGCGCGAGTTGCTGAACTGACTCAACCGCGACTCAACGAGACACCTGAGTGTGCATCCGCAAGACTCGCAGCAGCGGCTCTGCAAACGCCTACGCTTCAAGCAACAAGCTTCAAGCTTGATCCGCAGGCGATCTATTTAGTCACCGGTGGGCTGGGTGGTTTTGGTTTAAGAAGCGCACTTTGGCTGGCAGAGAAAGGTGCGCGACAGCTACTTTTGCTGGGTCGTCGCGGGCCAGACACGGCCGAAGCACGCGAGGGCCTTGAAACGCTAGCCAAGCTGGGGGTCACAGTCTGCGCCCATGCGTGCGACATTACCGATGAAGCGGCGCTGTCTGCGGTTCTTGGGCCAAGCTTGCCTCAGTTAAAAGGGGTGATCCATGCTGCCGCAGTCATCGAAGACAGCCTGATCGAGAATCTATCGCCCGAGCAATTTGCACGCGTCCTGAGCCCAAAGCTCACGGGCGCGCTGAACTTGCATCGTCTCACGCAACAGCAACCACTCGACTTTTTTGTGCTGTATTCCTCAGCCACCACTCTTTTTGGTAACCCGGGCCAGGCGGCCTATATCGCTGTCAACTGCGGTCTTGAAGCACTGGCGCTGCAGCGACGCGCTCAGGGGCTTACGGCCACTTGTATGCTGTGGGGTGCGCTGGATGATACGGGTTTTCTGGCGCGTCACAAGCAAGTTAAAGAGGCGCTGCAGCACCGCATGGGTGGGCGGGCGCTATCGTCTGCTCAGGCGCTTGAGCGACTTGAACAAGCTCTGAGTCATAACCACAATCACGAAGGCGTTCTAGAGCTAGATTTTTCGGCGTTAGCCAAGTTTTTGCCAACGGCACAAACACCCAGGTTCAGTGAGCTGGCGCGGCTTGGTACCCAGCGCGAGCAAAACGAGCAAAAAACTGACGATATCCCGCGACTGCTTCAAGAGCTTGATGATACAGCGCTCGCAGTTGTCTTCATGGCGATGGTAAAGCAAGAGCTATCTCAGATTTTGCGCCTCGCACCCGACAAAATTCAGACGACTCAATCAATCTATGACATAGGGCTGGATTCGTTGATGGGTGTCGAACTCGTCGTGGCACTTGAAGCGCGCTTTGGGGTGCGTCTGTCTGTGATGGCGATCTCTGAACACCCCACGATTGAGAAACTGACGCAACGTTTGCTTGGCACCTTGCGCGCCCAGGCAAACCAGCCTGAACCGACTGACCAAGCGCTTGCGCCTGGTTCTTTAAGCACTGCCAAGGCAAACAGCTACGCAGCCCAGGTGGCTGACTTAGTCAAGATACATGGTTCTGACTCAAGCGAGCAAGAGATTGCCGCACTGGCAGAAAGTCTTGGCGCGCAAACGCATCAAGCCGGAAGATTTTTACAATGAGCGTCTTGAAAGTGGGGCTCATGGGTGTAAGCGCTCAAATTAAAGATAAGCTGATTCAACAGTCGCTTGAACGACGGCTTAAACAAGCCGGACTCGAGCAGGCCTCTCACGCTCAAGCGCCCGCCACTGCCTTCACCGACCAAGGGCTAACGACTCAAGGCGCTGCCCAACAGCCGCCACGCACCGCGGTTACGAACGCAAGGGGTGAGCGCGATCGCGCGGTTGCAATCTCAGAAGAGTTTTATCGGTTTGACCGGATGCCTGGTTACAAGCAAATCCAGATTATTCATAGCGGTGCAAAAAGAATGGGACTAATGAATCCCTTTTTTAAGCAGCACGAGGGGCTGGCGAGTGCGCATACTCAGATTGCAGGCCAAGACCTGATTAATTTTTCAAGCTACAACTATCTGAATTTTTCGGGTGATCCACGCATCAACGCGGCTGCCGTCGCTGCCATCGAACAATACGGCACGTCGGTCTCGGCCAGCCGGCTGGTGTCGGGCGAAAGACCGATTCATCGCGAACTCGAAACTACTCTAGCAACACTCTATGGGGCTGAAGATGCAATCGTCTTTGTCAGTGGACACGCCACCAATGTCACAACCATCGGGTATCTGTTTGGGCCGCGTGATCTGGTGGTGCACGACGAATTCATCCATAACAGTGCGCTTGAGGGCATCAAGTTATCGGGTGCTAAACGGTTTTCGTTTCCGCATAATGACTGGCAGGCTTTAGATCATTTGTTAACACAGCATCGCGCTCATTATGAAAGAGTGCTGGTGGTGGTCGAAGGCATCTACAGCATGGATGGCGATTATCCCGACCTGCCTAAGTTCGTCGAGCTGCGCAATCGCCATAAAGTGTTTTTGATGGTCGATGAGGCGCATTCGCTAGGTGTCATGGGCGCGCGCGGCCACGGGATTCGTGAGCATTTTGGTCTGCAAGCTGGGGATGTCGATCTTTGGATGGGCACACTCAGCAAGAGCCTGGCGGGTTGCGGTGGCTACATTGCGGGCGAAGCCGCCTTAATCGAACACTTAAAGTTTTTAGCACCAGGCTTTTTGTATAGCGTGGGGATGTCGCCGCCTTTGGCTGCGGCTTCGCTGGCTGCCTTGCAGTGTCTGACGATTGAGCAGCCTCGGGTCGAAAGTTTACAAAAACGCGGAAAGTATTTTTTACAACTCGCACAGGCTGCGGGCATCAACACCGGCACCAGTACCGGCCTGGCAGTGGTGCCGGCCATTATTGGTAGCTCAATCCGGGCGACCAGGCTCTCGAGCGCCATGCTTGCCAGAGGGGTCAATGTGCAACCAATCCTGTACCCTGCAGTGCCAGAAAAATCTGCACGTTTGAGGTTTTTTATGTCTTGCCAACATACCGAACAAGAAATCGAGTACGCGGTGTCGGCGCTGGCAGAAGAAATCAAAAACTTGTAGCCCGCTAAGCGACAAAACGGCCGCCCACCCAAGTGTTTTGGCTGACGGACAAGCCGTTTTGGTTTGAATATCTTTTTTTAATCTGAATGTATCTTTTTGTCAGAACGTATTTTTTTGGTGTGAATGTATTTTTTTAGTTTGAATCTCCTTTTTTAGTTTGAACATGTTTTTTCTTTGAACGTGTTTTTTCTTTTAACGTGTTTTTTGATTTGAGCGTGTATTTTTTGCTTTAAACGTATTTTTTATGAGCATGACATTGTGACTTCACTTATTTTGCGCCGCACCAGCAACGGTATCAGCCGCCGTGTCATAAAAGCGCTGGCGCCACTATCGCTGGTGTTGCTTTCCGGTTGCGCCAGCAACTGGTTACCAACCTCAGGGCCAAGCGTCAAAGGCTTAGAAGCTGCCGTTGCCACAACGCCAGACGCCTCTTTGATTGAACTCATTGATATCAATTCAAGCGTCACACGCAGGTTGGCTGATAACGAAAAAAAGCAGTATTTTTCAAACGGCTTTTCAGCCAGCCTGGATGCCACCTATGTGGTTAATCCCGGTGATGTGATCGAAATCAGTGTCTGGGAGGCCAGCCCTGCACTGTTATTTGGTACAGCACCCTCGTTTGCGGGTTTAAGTGCGGTGTCAGGTGGTACTAAAAATACGAGCCTGCCAGAGCAAATGATTGCCAAAGATGGCTACATTACGATGCCGTTTGCTGGCCGGATCAAAGTCGCTGGCAAAACCCTTGCCACGATCGAAGCCGAGATTGTTGACGCGCTAAGAGGCAAAGCAAATTACCCACAGGTGATCGCGCGCTTAACCAGAAACTCAACCACAAATGTCACGGTGGTGGGTGAGGTCAGCAAAAGTATTGTGCTGCCGCTAACACCGCGTGGCGAACGCTTGCTAGATGCTATTGCCGAAGCGGGTGGCGTGAAACAACCCATCGAAAAAACCACGGTACAGCTATCGCGCAATTCAGTGGTCAGAACCATGCCACTCGAAAAAATCATCCAAGATCCCAAACAAAACATTCGTCTGAGCCCAGGTGATGTGATTACAACGTTTTTTCAGCCGTATAGTTTTACTGCCCTGGGTGCCACCGGCAAAAACGACGAAATCAATTTCGTCGCACAAGGGATTTCTTTGACGCAGGCGATCGCCAGAGTGGGTGGGGTGCAAGATCAGCGTGCTGACGTCAAAGGGGTGTTTATTTTTAGGTTTGAAGAGCCTGGAGCCTTAACGCTTGCGCAAGCCCCAAAAGCAACAAATGAAGACGGCAAAATCCCTGTTGTCTATCGACTAGATCTGAGTGACCCCAGTGCTTTTTTTGTAGCGCAAAATTTCAAAGTCAAAGACAAAGATGTTCTTTACGTGGCCAATGCGTCGTCGGTTGAGTTCAATAAATTCTTGAACATCCTGGTGTCGGTCATCTACCCCTTGGTCAATGCTGGCACGATCGCCAAAACTTACTAAGTTAGTGTGCTAGCCGCCGAAGGGTCGTCAGGCAGCAGGCTACCCAGCTTAACGTTATTGAGCGGTCGTAATGAAACAGACCACGCAGCTTAACGTTATTGAGCAGTCGTGATGCAGCAGACCCTGCAGCTTAATTTTATTGAGCAGTCGTGATGCAGCAGACCATGCAGCTTAACTTTATTGAGCGGTCGTGAAGCGCCATTTTCTTTTTTTGCAGGGCGTCAGCTCACCATTTTTTAAGCAGTTAGCCAGGCGCTTGCAGGCAGACGGGCATCGCGTCACAAAAATCAGTTTCAACATGGGGGATGTTGCGTATTGGGCGCCCGCCCGGTCGATCTGGTTTAATCAGACGACGTCAGAGCTGGGGGGGTTTCTAGAGCAACTTTACCGGCGTGAGGGCATCACCGACCAAGTGCTGTTTGGTGACCGGCGCTCCGTGCATCGTCAGGCCGTGCAACAGGCCCGCGAGCAAGGCCTCCGTAATCATGTCTTTGAAGAGGGGTATTTTCGGCCGCACTGGGTGACGCTTGAGCGCGAGGGTGTCAACAGCCGCTCGCCATTACCCAGCGAGCCAGACTGGCTTCGCGCGGCAGCCCAGCAACTCAGGGCGAGCGGCGTGAGCCCGCCAGTCAGCAACACCTTTGACTCACCCTTCTGGCGTCGCGCGGCTCATGACGTGGCCTATCACTTGGCCTCTGGGCTCAACCCTTTGGTGTTTTCTAAATACCGTACCCATTCTTCGGTACTGGCCCCGGTTGAGTACGCAGGATTTGTGAGGCGTCACCTTAAAAATAAATTTCGTCTTCAGCCAGAACGCTTGCGGCTTGAGGGGCTTTTGCGTGCCGCAGGGGACTTTTATTTTTTACCTTTACAGCTTGATAGTGATTTTCAAGTGCGGGATCAGCCGGTCTTGAACACCATGCGCGCCTTGCTTGATCATGTAATCGGCTCATTTGCCCGGCACGCTCCTACTCATACGCGTTTAGTCATCAAAAATCATCCGCTTGATTTTGCTCAAACCAACTATCACTCGCTCAGCGCTTTGCTTGCTCAGCAGTATGGTGTGCCAGAGCGCGTTGAGTATTTTGAGACGGGTGATCTCGCTGCCTTATTGAAAAACGCCTTAGGCACCATTACCCTGAATAGTACGGTTGGCACGTTGGCCCTAGAACAGGGTTGCCCGACGCTCTGTTTGGCACCGGCCTTGTACAACGTTAAGGGGTTAACAGCACAGTGTGGGCTAGACGATTTCTGGGATAGCCTGCCTCAGCCAGATCCAGAGTTATTTTCGCTTTTTAAAACTGTGGTGATGCACACGACACAAGTGAACGGTGGTTTTTATTGCCCCCAAGGTATTGAACTTGCCGCGCGGGCCAGCGCCACGCGCCTCGCTGCCGAGGCATCCCCGCTAGAGTGCTTGCAGCAACAGCTTTCATCAGGCTCTCGTGCTCACTGACGTGCTCATCGCGCTGCTGACTCCAGCCTTGAGCGGATTGGCGTTTTCTTTTGTACTCGAGCAAGTGCACACACCACGGCCGCGGCTGCCATGGCAGCGTGACCCTGCTGATCTGCTGCTTCACAGTGGGTTATGGCTTGTGCTGTATTTGCTTGAGTTGGTTCAGTTTGGCAGGCCGTGGCTGGCCATGGGCCTAACCTGCAGTATTTTTTATGTGCTGCTCTTGGTCAATCGGGCAAAGTTTGACGCGTTGCAAGAGCCCTTTCTTTACCAAGACTTTGAGTATTTTGTCGCTGCGCTTAAGCACCCCAGGCTATATCTGCCTTTTTTTGGTTTTTTCAAAATCATTGGATGCCTGAGTACGGTGGGCTTGGCTCTATGGCTTGGCATCACACTTGAAAGCGCACTTGCGCGATCGTTTGCGCATGAGCAGATTTGGCAAGCAGGCTTAGTTATTTTATTGCTTGCAGCGGCGATGCTCTATGCCGCGCAAGGCCACCACCCACTGTTAAGTTTTAAGCCAAACGCTGATTTTAAACAGCGGGGTTTATTGGCGCTGTTTTGGCACTATGCCTGGGCAGAGCGCCACAAGCCAGTGTTGGCCGACCTTAGCACGCACTCAACACTAGGTCGTGTGTCGTTAGCTAGCGCTGAGCAAAACTTGTATGACACGGTTGTCGTACAAAGCGAATCCTTTTTTGATCCAAGGCGAGCGTTTGGCCTGATCAAGCCCGGCATTTTGTCTGAGTTTGACCGCGCCTGCCGTGCGTCGGTATGTTTTGGCCCCTTGGCCGTCACAGCGTGGGGCGCCAATACCGTTCGAACAGAGTTTTCTTTTTTAACCGGCATCGACCCAAGCTTGTTAGGGATTGACCAATTCAATCCGTACCGCCGTGTGGTGTCGGCTTGGTTGCCGTCGCTTGCGCGTGAGTTTAAAAAAAAAGGTTACCGAACGGTTTGCCTGCATCCGTATCCAGCAAGCTTTTATCAGCGCGATAAAATTTTTAGCTTACTTGGTTTTGATGAATTTATTGACCTCAAGAGCTTTACCCAACCCGAGCAACAACAAGGCCCGGGCCCTTACGTGAGCGATCAAGTGCTCACAGAGAAAATTCTTGACATGTTCGCTCAGCCACGGCAACAGCCGCTCTTTCTCTTTGCCATCACCATGGAAAATCACGGCCCTCTTCACCTTGAGCACCTGGCAAAGTCAGAAGAGCAACAATGGCTAAACGAGCCCTTACCAAAAAACTGTCAAGAGCTTTCAATTTATCTGAGGCATTTAGCCAATGCAGATCAAATGATCTCGAAGTTGCTGCAACGCTTTTCTGCGGCCCCGTCGAGCGCGCGACCAATCCAGTTACTCTGGTACGGCGATCATGTACCTGTGTTGGCCAAGGTGTATGCACAACTTGGATTGCCTGACGGGCATACCGAATATTTTTTATGGCGTTCGGATGAGTGCAGGCGCTTGGCTGCTGTCAGGTCAAGTGTTGACACGGTGACGCGACAGACGCCAGCGCCACAACCCTTGGGTGTGCACCAACTCGCCGCTGAGTTGTTGAGGTGATGCGGCGCCAGGGCCAGCGTTGGCTGTCGATACTGTACGCGCGTCAGGGGATTGTACGCAAAGCGTCGAGCGTGACATTGAACAAAAATAACAACAAAGTCTTGAGATCTTTAGCCCTTGTCGCACTCTAAAAAGCAACTTTGTATACGATGAACGTTGATCTCGCTCAACTCGTTCTGACGCTGCGCCCTGATTTGCAAAAGCTCTTTGCAACAGCAACAAAGCGGGGGTCAGAGGCTTTCAATGCCTGGCTGATAACCTCTGGCAAAAAAGAGTATCGCGCTGTCAGTGAAGACACAGGTTTTTTGCAAACTCTAGTAACGCCTCAACGCAATACTGCTGCGCCGCTCACGCGTGTGCAAAAGCTCATTCTTATCGCGCGCCCGGATGTGCAAGAGGCCTTTGCGCTGCGTGGTGGTGTGCAAGCGTTCAAAGAGTGGTTTTATACCTACGGCCTTGAAGAGCATGATTACTGGGATTTTTTGACCTCAACAGAAAAAAACCTGGTGCTTGCGCTGCCCGACCCTTGGGCAACGCGCCTCAAGCCCCTGACGCAACGAGTCTTACCGCGCCCCCTGCCCCGCCTAGCTTTTAAGAAACGAAGCTACGGGGTAAATTTAATTGGCTATGCCTTTGGTCGTTTGGGTATCGGCGAAGATTTGCGCATGGCAGGCAAGGCTTTATTGAAGGCCAAGGTGCCGATGACGATGCTTGATTTTCCGCCAGGTGACAATATCGACACCAACGAACGGAGTATGGCTCGCTATGTGTCAAAGGTTGGTGATTTCGCGTTTAATATTTTTTGCCTCACGGCTGAAGAGACAGGTCGCTTTTATGCCGAGCGCGGTAAAAGTCAATTTGTCGATCGCTACAACATAGGGTATTGGCCCTGGGAGCTCGGCGCTTGGCCCAAAGAGTGGAAACTCATGCTCGAGCTTGTGGACGAGGTCTGGGTATCGACGCAGCACACGTTTGCTTCGCTCAAGTCAGTCTGCAAAAAGCCCTTAAAGCTTATGCCAATGGCCGTAGAGCTTGGCCCTGTTCAAACATTCAAAGCAGCCAACGAGGCCAGAAAGACCTTCAAGCTCAACACCCATGCCACTCTGTTTTGTTTTGCGTTTGATTTAAATTCGTACATCGAACGAAAAAACCCCATGGCTTGCGTACAGGCCTTTTTAAAAGCGTTTCCGAAGACCGACTACACCGCCAAGCAGGTTGGCTTGGTGGTCAAGGTGCAAAAGCCACGTTCGGATAACGCCGCCTGGCTAGAGTTAAAGACGATCGCCCGAAACGACCGGCGTATTACTATCATTGAACAAACACTCGAACGGCCAGCTTTGCTGGCGCTGTACCGAGCCTGCGATTGTTATCTGTCTCTGCATCGTGCCGAGGGTTTTGGTAGGGGGATGGCAGAGGCGCTGCAACTTGGTTTGCACGTGATCTGTACAGGGTACTCAGGCAACGTCGATTTTTGCCAGCCACCACATGCAGATTTAGTGAAATATCGTTTGACGCGTGTCAAAGCAGGCCAATACCCACGTGCCAGTGGTCAGGTCTGGGCTGAGCCTAATGTTAGCCACGCTGGGCAGTTAATGCGAGAGTTTTACGAAAACACTGAGGCGGTGGTTGAGCCGTTGGATGCCAGTATCTTTGCGCCTGCAGTAGTGGGTGAGCGCTACAAAAACCGTTTAAACGAAATCTGGGCCAAACGAAATGCCACCCAGGAAGCTAAAAAAATTCACTTAAGCTTTAAGTAAAAAAACTTAAGCTTTAAGTAAAAAAATTCATGTTCACTGGCCTTAACTCTCTGGGCATCCTCCATCGTTCTGCGCTACCCAGCAAGGCTTATCCAATATGACCGCACAAACAATCCTTTCTGGCGTTCCTCTGATTGAGTCTCCATTTTTTAAAGAGCTTGCCTCGTCAAACTATTTTGACGAGCACGAAGCTCAAATTGCTGCTGAGTTGAATGTATATGGCTTTGCGGTGCTACCAGGATTTTTCTCTGACATCGCGCAACAAGCTCAGCAACTACGCCAAGACCTTGAACCCATCTTTAACGGCGAGCAAAGTAGCGGTCGTTCACACCCGCTGGGGACACCAGTCGATCGCCTTCAAGATGCCTTCAAGTTCAGTCACACCGTCAAACAAATCGCCTGTGAGCCACAACTCATCGCCTTACTCAGCAAGCTCTATGGTCGTCAGGCCTTTGCCTTTCAAACGCTAAACTTTAAGCAAGGCAGCCAACAGGCGGCTCACAGCGATTCGGTGCATTTTCATTCGGCGCCTGAACGTTTTATGTGTGGTGTGTGGGTTGCCCTTGAAGATGTTGAACTAGATGCGGGCCCGCTTTGCTATTACCCCGGCAGCCACACGCTGCCTGTCTACGACTGCCGGCAAATTGGTTTTACCCCATCAGACACGATCAACCAGACGGTGTACGAACCCACCTGGAACAAACTGATTGAAGCACACGGTTTACATAAAAAGGTGTTTGTGGCCCGTGCGGGTGACGCCTTGATTTGGGCGGCTAATTTATTACACGGTGGCGAGCCAATCATGCGACCGGGCGCCACACGCTGGTCGCAAGTGACGCATTATTACTTTGAGGGTTGCGAGTACTACACACCCATGCAATCCGATTTATTTGCCGCAAAAATTGCCAAACGTGATCCGGTAAATATTGCAACAGGCTTGCCAATATCGAAAGGGCTTGAAGCTAAACAAGCGGCCGCTCAAACCGACGGTACAGGCGTAAGCAGGGGGGGATTGCGCGGCTTTGGCAACAGGCTGATCAAAGTCTTTAACCTTATTGCAAAAGACCTCCCTGTCAAAGTCTCTAAATATTTATCGCGTTCGTGAGCGATGGCTCAAATCTTAATAGGTTCAACCACCCGCGCTATTTACCTTGTAGAAGAAGGGCCGAACCCCTCGACTGATTATTTTCTGTTGCCCGCGCTCAGGGGGCTCTCACTACCCGTTGTTCGGTGTAGTTGGTCAGGCCGCTTGCCCGACGCTCAAGAGCTCACAAACGCCACCGTGATTTTTGTGCGTTACATACCCAGCGGCTGGAAACGCCTGATCAGCCAGACACGACACAACTTGACTGAGCTTGTCTATTTTATGGACGATGATTTATGGGATGTTGGGGCCGCTGCAGGCTTGTCTTGGAAGTATCGCTTTAAGCTCGCGCGCTATGCGACGCGACATCAACGCTGGTTAAAAGCGATGCAAACAACACTTTGGGTTTCGACCAAGTGGCTGGCCGACAAATATGCCTCTCAGCAACCGAGGCTCTTGAGGCCTGCCATGCTTGAGCCCACAACTTCTGTGGCCGTCATGCCCGAACCGGCAACTTCTAAAGCTGCCATGCTCGAACCACCAACCTCTTTGGCTGCCATTCTTAAACCGGTAACTTCTGTGGGTGCCAGTTCGACCAGCGCGGCGCCACCAGCTCTTCAACTTTTTTATCATGGCAGCGCCTCGCATCGGGCAGACATTGAATGGTTGTATCCGGTGATCAAAACCGTACTTGCCCGCAATACCCGCTTACACTTTGAAATCATTGGTGACGCCCGTACACGGGCGCTCTATGGCAGCCTCGAGCGCTGCACCGTGCTCGCCCCCCTCAAATGGCCTGCATATCGCAAGCTCTTAGAGACCCCCGGGCGGCACATCGGCCTGGCCCCTGCTGTGCCGCACCCCTTTAACCGGGCGCGTTCGCACACCAAGTTTTTTGACATCACCTCGACCGGTGCCGTTGGTATTTATGCCGCGCAAGGGCCCTGTCAGGGCGTACTGGCTGATCACAAACATGGCTTGTTAATCGAGATGACACCAGCGGCTTGGGTCGAAGCGATATTGCTGCTTGCTGACGACTCGGCTTTACGTCAGGCATTTTATGCTCACGCGGTGGCGCATGCCCATGCTTTATCCAACCCTTAGTTTGCCTGCCCCGAGCGAGGTCGGTGTCCTGTCGCGCGGCGTGAGCAACATCCCCCATTTATCGCGCTTGCTGGGGCACCCGGTTGTGCTGGCACGCCACAAAGGTTGGCTCACGTTCTTGCTAAGCAAACGCTGGTGCCAGCACACCTTAACCGCAAGCTTTGAACAGTGGTTGTATTTCAAGCGCCCTGTAGCAGCCATCGCCGGTTGGGGGCATAAAGCCACGGCTGCGCCTGCCCGTCAGTACGCCGCACGTCACCGCCTTCGTTACCTGGCTCTTGAAGACGGCTTCTTGCGCTCGCTTGGCTTGGGTCACGACAGCCCGCCGCAAAGCCTTGTGATCGATGATCTGGGGATCTATTACAATGCCTCAGCTCCGTCTCGCCTTGAGCAACTGATTGCGCAAACATTAACGCCTGCCCAACACGCACGCGCCACGTCACTGATCGCGCGCTGGCGCGACGCAGCCGTGTCAAAGTACAACCATCTGCGCGAATACGAGGCAGACTTACCGGCGCAGTACGTACTACTTGCCGATCAAACGTTGGGCGATGCGTCGGTGACACTGGGTGGCGCAAACAGCCAAAGCTTCACCGCCATGATCGACGCCGCCTTGCGTCTGTATCCTGAGGCAACTCTTTTACTCAAAACGCACCCCGAAGTGATGGCCGGCAAAAAGCGCGGTTATCTTGAACCGGGTCGGTACGCCACGCACCCACGCATTCAGGTACTCAGCCAAGCGGTGCATCCTGTGCGACTCATCAAAGAGGCGCAGGCAGTCTTTACGGTAACCTCGCAGCTCGGCTTTGAAGGCCTGCTCTGGGGCAAACCGGTGCACACCTTCGGCATGCCTTTTTATGCAGGCTGGGGCTTGACCCTTGATGCGTTAAACGCACCCGCACGACGCTCGCGCGTTTCGCTTGAGCAACTCACCCATGCCGCCCTAATCGATTACGCCCGCTACCTGCACCCAGACACCGAGCAAGGCTGCGAGGTTGAAGAACTGCTCGCGTGGTTGCAACACCAACGCAACTTACGCACAGCGTTTGCGCCACGCATTTATGGGCTTGGGTTTTCGTTGAACAAGCAAGTCAGTATTAAAAAATTTCTGGCTGGTAGCGAGGTAATTTTTATTCAAGATTTGAACCACGTCGAGCCCAACAGTACCGTTGCTGTTTGGGGTAGCACCCAAGTCGCACGCCCTGATCTGAAAGTGCTGCGCCTTGAAGATGGGTTTTTACGCTCTGCGGGTTTGGGCGCTGATCTGGTTAGACCACTATCATATGTGGTCGACGCTCTTGGCATCTATTACGATGCCACGCGCTGCTCAGCCCTTGAGCAATGCATACAAAGCAGACGCTATTCACCCGAGGTGCTTGAGCGCGCTCGGGCGTTACAACAACGCATCATCAGTGCAGGTATTTCAAAATATAACTTGGCTGGGACCAGTTGGGTGCGCCCCGAGCGGGCCACTCAGGTCTTGTTGGTGGCGGGCCAAGTTGAATCAGACGCCTCAATCGCACTCGGTGCGCCACAAGTCAAACACAACATCGCCTTGCTGCGTGCTGTTCGCCAAGCCCACCCAACGGCCTATATTTTGTATAAACCTCATCCAGATGTCGCGGCTAAACTACGCCGGGCGGGCTTACACGAGCAACAGGCCACCCAATACTGCGATGAACTTGTCTCGGGCGTGTCGATTACACAGTTGTTCAGCCAAGTCGATGAGGTTCATGTGATGACCTCGTTAACGGGTTTTGAAGCGTTGCTGCATGGCTGCACAGTCGTCACCTATGGCCTGCCCTTTTATGCTGGCTGGGGGCTCACCACCGATCACTGCTCAATCGCTAGGCGCACGGCACGCCCGACCTTAACCGAGTTGGTCGCAGCCACACTGATTCTTTATCCACGCTACGTGTTGCCACACCAAACGGGCTTCGCTAGCCCCGAGGCTGTACTAGCCTGGCTTGAAGCACAGGCCAAACAGCACGTTGCTTTCAAACCGCTTCGCCAGGCGCTACGCCGCGCCATTGCGCGCTTGACGACTCAGCGACATTAATGACCTCGCCTCCCACAAAACAGCGGGTTCAACAACGCTGCGTGTTTTACCTCAGTGGTTTTGATCCGCGCGGTGGTCGGTATTACCACTCTCTGTATCAAAAAGAAGCGCTGCTGCGCCCGGCCGAAGCCATTTCGCACCTTGAAGCCGGCCGACGGACTTTTTCCGATGGCACGCTGTGTTGGGCTGTCACCTCAACCCAAAAAAAGAGCACTCACCACGAACACCAAAACCAAGCGCCCACCACTCAGACCGAGTCTTGTACTGCCCGCACTGGGTCCAGCGTCGCCCAAATCGAATCGTCTACTACCCACATCAAGCCTTGCGTCACCCAAACCGAATTGTCCACCACCAACACTGAATTTAATTTTTTGTCTTGGGATGACATTGTTCGAAAACACTGGCCAACGGGCAGGCTCAAACATTGGCTGGCTTACTTGCAGCAAACCACTACTTATCTGCTTGGTGGATTTTTTGGAAAACCCTGGCTGTTTGGCCCGCAAAGCAAAGACGCACTGTTGCCCGCCGCGGGGTTATTGTTTTTTCCGAATATTCTCATCGTTGGCACGTTGCTGGCGATGGTGTTGAGTGCCTGTTTAACCTTTGGCCTGATGCTTCAAGCGGCACAACCCGCTTGGCTGGCTGGGCTGGTGAGCCTGCTTCCTGCCTGGGGGTTCTGGAGCTGGGCACAATGGTACGAGGCAAGCCACGACTTAGGCTGGATCATGCGCAGCTATGCCTTTACCGCCAGACAGTCAAAGGGCGAAGTGCCCGAACTAGAAGCACGGTTGACCGACTTTGCCCAGCAACTGATCGCCCGCGCGCGGCAAAATCGCGATGACGAAATACTGGTGATTGGGCATAGCTCGGGGGCTGTAATGGCCGTCGCGGTCATGGCACGCGCCCTGGCACTTTGCCCTGAATTACCGAGTTTGAAGGCCAAGCTTGGGCTCCTGACACTTGGGCAGTGCCTGCCAATGCTGGGGTGGTTGCCGGGTGCAAATACATTTCGCGCCGAATTACGCAC
>CANCMG010000024.1 GCA_947378965.1 Alcaligenaceae bacterium
ACGCTCTCGGGTGGCGAGGTGCAACGGATTAATTTGACCACTGCGCTGGGCACGTCGCTCGTCAATACGCTCTTTGTGCTGGATGAGCCCTCGATTGGCCTGCATCCGCGCGACATTCATCGCGTGGTTGAAGTGATGCATCGCTTGCGTGACGCGGGTAATACCTTGGTTGTGGTTGAGCATGATCCACAGGTCATGATCGCCGCCGATCGCGTCATTGACGTGGGCCCAGGGCCGGGCGAGCGTGGTGGTCAAATCGTCTTTGATGGCACCCCGCTCGAACTGCGCGACGCCACCACCTTAACCGGCAAATACATGGGCGGGCGCATGAAGGTCGAGGCCCCGAGGCCTTTACCGGTTGCACCCAACACCCCTCGCCTGCTACTTGAAGGCGTGACCGCGAATAATCTCAAAAACGTTTCGATCGAAATCCCCCTTGGTCGTTTGGTCTGTGTCACAGGCGTATCGGGCTCGGGCAAATCGACCTTAATCCAAGATGTGCTCTATCCAGGTTTACTCAAAATCATGGGTAAGCCCACCGAGTCGCCTGGCGCCTTTGATCGGATTCTTGGTGCCGAGCAACTAGCCGAAGTCGTCATGGTGAATCAGGCCCAGATTGGCAAAACTGCACGCTCAAATCCGGCCAGCTACGTTGGCGCGTTTGACCCAATTCGTAAACTATTTTCTCAAGCACCCGTTGCACGCGAACGGGGCTACACCGCAGGCACCTTTAGCTTTAACAGTGGCGACGGGCGCTGCCCGACCTGCGGTGGCACAGGCTTTGAACACGTCGAGATGCAATTTTTGTCTGACGTCTATATTCGTTGCCCAGATTGCGATGGCAAACGCTTTAGACCAGAGGTTCGCGAGGTAGAAATCGAGCATCTCGGCCGACGCGCCTCGATCGATGCCGTGCTCGATATGACAGTCTCTGAAGCACTTGAATTTTTTAAAGGTTTGCGCGATGTGCAGCTTGGCTTGGCGCCCCTTGAAGATGTAGGCCTTGAGTACGTCAAGCTCGGTCAGCCTGTGCCCACGCTCTCGGGCGGTGAAGCGCAACGCTTAAAACTCGCAGGGCACTTAGCCGAGGCTGCTCGCAGTGGCATCTCAACCGCCAAGCTTGCAAAAAAAGGCAGTCTGTTTTTATTTGATGAGCCGACTACCGGTTTGCACTTTGACGATGTGGCGCGTTTAATGCGCGCCTTCAGAAAATTGTTAGGCGCGGGTCACACCTTATTAATCATTGAGCACAATCTTGATGTGATTCGTGCGGCAGACTGGGTGATTGATTTAGGGCCAGAAGGTGGTGATGCGGGCGGTGAGTTGATTGTGTCGGGCAGCCCAGAACAGGTGATGGCGCACCCAACTTCGCACACCGGCGCAGCGCTACGCGAGTACGCCGTTGCCATGACGCCAGACGCGATTGGTGCTTCGATGCTCGATGTTCAAGCAACCGACGATCCTCGGCAAGCCGTCCGCGTACTACGCGAACCATTCACGTCCGCTCCTCTTGATGAGTCCCCAACGCTCAGAGCATTGTCCCTTAGCGGAACGCCTGCCGGACAAACTGATGCAACGTCATTGAACGCTTCCACCGCTGCGAGTCGCTCTTTAGGCCGTTCGCTACAAACCGTCTTAAAAGACAAACGCCGCGCTGCCACCAGCATTGATATCTTGCACGCGCGCGAGCACAATCTTAAAAATATCAGCGTCAGTATCCCGCATGATAAGTTCACTGTGATTACGGGGGTGTCGGGTTCGGGTAAGTCAACGCTTGCGTTCGATATCTTGTTTAACGAAGGGCAACGCCGTTACCTTGAATCATTAAACGCCTATGCACGCGCGATTGTGCAGCCGGCTGGCAAACCTGATGTCGATGCTATTTTCGGTATCCCACCTACCGTCGCAATCGAGCAACGCACCAGTCGTGGCGGTCGAAAATCGACTGTCGCCACGATGACTGAAATTCATCATTTCTTGCGTCTGCTGTATATGAAACTAGGCACACAAATGTGCCCGCAATGTCAGGTCAGCGTCGAACCACAAAGCGCCGATCAGATCGTCGCTCGGATCATGCGCGACCACAAGGGGCAGCGCATCGGTTTGCTCGCGCCGCTAGTCACGGCGCGTAAAGGTTTCTACACGGACCTTGCAAAATGGGCTGCCGGCAAGGGCTACACCCATCTGCGGGTAGATGATGAATTTATTGTTACGGCAAAGTGGCCGCGCTTAGACCGTTTTAAAGAACACACCATCGAGTTGCCGGTGGCTGACTTGGTTGTTGGTACCGACAACGAAGCACAACTGCGTGAAGGTGTTCGCAGCGCACTTGAACATGGTCAAGGCGTCATGAGTGTGGTGTCGTCACTCGACCGACTGCACGAAAATATGTCAGCCAAGCTCGATCAAACGCATTTCTCGGTCAAGCGTGCCTGCCCAAGCTGTGGCACAAGTTTTCCAGAACCCGACCCGCGCATGTTTTCGTATAACTCGAAACACGGTTGGTGCCACGGCTGTTTTGGCACAGGTTTAAAGTTACAAGGGTTTGACGAAGAACAAACTGGCGAAGAAACCGCCTGGAACGCTTGGTACGAAGGTGAGACAAGCACTTGCACCAGTTGTCATGGTGCACGCTTGAACCCCATTTCGCGCGCGGTATTGTGGCGCGACAAATCGATTGCCGAGCTTGCAGGTTTGGCAGTGTCAGACGCCCACACGTTTTTTACCGCCTTGGTCTTGCGTGGGCGCGATGCCGAAATTGCGCGCGACATCTTGTCCGAGATTCGTGGTCGTCTGCAATTTATGCAAGAAGTGGGGCTAGGCTACCTTGCACTAGACCGTGCAGCTCCCACACTGTCTGGTGGTGAAGCCCAACGCATACGCCTGGCGGCACAACTGGGCTCAAACATGCAAGGCGTTTGCTACGTGCTTGACGAACCTACGATTGGTTTACATCCTCGCGACAATCGGATTTTACTGGGGGCTTTGTCGCGTTTAGAAAAGAACGGCAACACCTTGGTAGTGGTTGAACATGACGACGACACCATTCGCCGCGCCGAACACATCATTGATATTGGCCCCGGCGCAGGGATTCGCGGCGGGCGTGTGGTGGCTCAAGGCAGTTTGCAAGACCTGATGGACGCGCCAGAGTCTACCACTGGACATTACTTAAAGCACCCCTTGGCGCACCCTCTGCAGCCGCGCCGGCCAGTCGCAAAAGATACGCCGATGATCACCGTCAAGGGCGCAAAACTTCATAACTTGCGTCACCTGACGGCACACTTTCCGATCGGACGCCTCAGCGTGGTCACAGGTGTATCAGGCTCAGGTAAATCAACGTTAGCCCGTGAAGTGTTGCTCGATAATCTAGGCGCAGCAGTTTCGCTGCGCGCAGACCCGCAATGGCACGGCTGTGAGAGCATCGAGGGTTGGAACGCTATCGATCGCGTACTTGAAGTCGATCAGACGCCGATTGGTAAAACGCCACGCTCGTGCCCCGCAACCTATATCGGCTTTTGGGATGACGTTCGAAAACAATTTGCCGATACCCAAGAGGCGCGGATCCGTGGCTGGGGCGCGGGACGCTTTTCGTTCAACACAGGCGATGGTCGCTGCCCGTTGTGCGAAGGGCAAGGCATGCGCACCCTTGAGATGAGCTTTTTGCCAGACATCAAGGTGCCCTGCGATGCGTGCAGTGGTGCGCGTTTTAATACCGACACCTTGGGCGTACGTATGCGCGAGAAGCACGCTGGTGCGGTGCTTTCGCTTGAAGTCGATGATGCGATTGGCTACTTTGCCGCACATCCAAAAATTCGACACCCCTTGCAACTGATGCAAGATGTAGGATTGGGCTACATCACGCTCGGGCAACCCTCACCTACACTGTCGGGCGGTGAAGCGCAGCGAATCAAGTTAGTCACTGAACTGGCAAAAGCCCGGATGACCGAAGGCGTCATCACGACCGGTCGTGCGTCACGTCTGCCGCATACCCTTTACGTGCTAGATGAACCAACCGTTGGCTTGTCAATGGCAGACGTTGAGAAGCTGATCCGTGTGTTGCACCGTCTCGTTGAGGCCGGCAACACCGTGGTGGTGATCGAACATAATCTTGACATCATTGCTGAGGCAGACTGGCTGTTGGATTTGGGGCCAGAAGGCGGCACGGGCGGCGGCAAGCTTGTGATCGAAGGGACGCCTGAGCAGGTAATGAAGGCGCGTTCAAAATCGCACACGGGCGAAGTGCTCTATGAGTTTATGCATCGTGCTTAACATCATTCTGCAGCGACTCAGCGGCACCTCTCAAGCCAGAGGCGCACGTCGGCGATGGAGTCGAGCGTGAGTGACAAGACGGTATTTTTCACCACAAGGCGATCGGCGTGACGCTGTGTCGTTTTGAAGACCGACTGGCGGGCGAAGCGAAGGTCTTGTCTGGGTTACGCCAACGCATTACTGCCTGCAGTTCGGCTGAGCTACCCGCAGCCTTTGCGGCTATACAAACCGCACAACGCGCCGGGCACTGGATCGCACTGATGCTCGACTACGAGCTTGGCGAGTGGTTTGAGCCAACGTTGCAACCCACCGCACGCGCTACACAGGCTGCAATGCCAACACCCGCTGGCACTGCGCAAACTCACCCCAAGCCGCGTAGCCGTTTAACCGCACTCGTCTTTGATTCAGCCACGATTGAAAAGCCTTGGAGTCTCAGTCGTCTTGAGAAGACTGAGGCTGAGGCTGAGGCTGAGATTGAGACTGAGACCGAGACTGAGGCTGAGACTGAGGCTGAGGCTGAGGCTGAGACCGAGACCGAGGCTGAGGCTGAGGCTGAGAGCGCAGCTGCAACGGCGGCCTCAATTACGTCAGTCACCACAAGCCTCGCGCAGGCCGATTACTTTGACAGGATTCACAAAATAAAAGAATGGATCGCGCAGGGCGAGGTCTATCAAATCAACAGCACCTTTGCTCTGAACATAACCACGCAAGGATCTGCACAAGCGCTGTATCGCCGACTCGCCAATCAACACCCAAGTGCGCATGCCACTTTTATCGAAGATGCTGAACAAACGGTTTTGTCGTTTTCACCAGAGCTGTTTTTGCAACGTCACGGCACAACGCTCATCACTCGCCCAATGAAAGGGACTGCCCCTCGCTCAAATGACCCACTTGAAGATCAGCGCCTTGGACAGCGCTTACATGCGAGTGCAAAAGACCGTGCCGAAAATCTGATGATCGTAGATCTGTTACGCAATGATCTAGGTCGGATCGCTATACCGGGTAGCGTGAAGGCAGAGCCTTTATTCTCACTCGAGGCCTATCCCTCAGTCTGGACGATGACCTCGACCGTGCAAGCCACGATCGCAGCAGACACCTCGCTTGAAAAAATCTTGCGGGCGCTGTTTCCGTGCGGCTCGATCACAGGTGCGCCTAAAATCGCTGCCATGAAACGCATTCAGCAAACAGAAGCACAGCCGCGTGGGTTGTACTGTGGCAGCCTGGGCTGGCTGGCCCCCAATGGTGATTTCTCGCTCAATGTCGCCATTCGAACGTTGCTGCTCAAGCAAGACGGTAGTGGTCTGTATCATGTTGGCGGCGGCATTGTGCACGACTCAATCGCTGCGCTTGAGTGGGACGAATGCCACTGGAAAGCCCGTATCGTGATCGACAGACCCGAACTTAGCCAGCCTCAACCACATCCAAACCCTGAAGCGCCTAGATCTGAGTAACATAGGTCTTTCCTTGAAAGGCGGTGTTGCCGCAATTGCATTGAACATGACAACGACTGCCCACCGCTTTGAATTAATCGAAACCATGCGCGCCGATTCGCAAGGTCAGATCCCAATGCTCGTTGGGCATTTGCAGCGCCTGCAGGCGTCTGCAATGAAGCTGGGGTGTAGCTGGCCCGGGCATCTCGCCGTTGAACAAGCGATCCAGGCAGCATTATTGAATACGGCGACCGCAACGGGTAGCACCCGAGTTCGTCTCTTAATGACCCCCGACGGACAGCTTCAAATCACGACCGAGCCACTGCCTGCGCTGCAGGTGCGCCCTTTGGTGGCGCTTGCCACACTCACACTTGATAGTCATGAATTGCTGCTTCAACACAAAACGACCCATCGCCCTTGGTACGATCCAACGACAAAGTGGCTTACAGCACATCACGATTTTTTTGATTTAATTTTTTTAAACGAGCGCGCCGAACTGTGTGAAGGTAGCCGTTCAAATATTTACGTTAAACAAGACAACCACTGGGTCACACCGCCCCTCGCTTGTGGCGTATTGGGCGGAGTCATGCGACAGCATTTATTAACAACCGGTCAAGCACGCGAAGCCGTATTAACGCGCACCGACTTTGAACAACCCGCAGCGAGCCTTAGACTATCAAACGGGCTGCGTGGTTGGTTTGATGTACAGCGTGCCGAGTCACTCTTTCCAGGGCGCGACCTTCCATAACTCGAGCAGGTCTTTTTCAGTCGAGAGCAATTCTTTTTCGTAAGCCTCTGGAGCCAGGTAACGCACAGGAGCAAACAACAAAGCAGCCTGCTTTAAATAGCCTGGATCGACAGCGGCTTGGGCAACGGCCTTGACCAACTTCTCGCGAACCTCAGCGGGCAATCCCTTCGGTGCAGCAAGCCCACGCAGCGAAGCGCTTTCCATTTGAAACCCCTGCTCTGCAAACGTTGGGGTATCAGGCGCCAAGTTTGTGCGCTTGAGCGACATCTGACCCAACATACGGATTGAGGCGCCACCTTGCATGTATTGCAGCGCTTCTCCGACGTTGATCGCCCCAACCACTAACTGCCCGGTCAGCAAGCCGGTACGCACTTCGGCCGACCCTTTGTAAGGGACGTGAGTCATTTTGACGTCTGCAGCGCGTTCAAAAAACAGCATCGCCAAATGATCATCAGAACCGACGCCCGTCGAGCCCACGGTCACTTTACCGGGATTCGCCTTGGCGTAAGTGACGAGGTCTTTCAGGTCCTTCATGGGACTGGCGCTGTTTACCGTGAAGGCGCCAGGATCATCTACCAAATTGCCGATCAGATCAAAACCCCTCCAGGTATAGTTGGCCTGACGCTCGATTGGAATCGAAATCAGATTGGGGGTGTTCAAGAAACCGATGGTATAGCCGTCGGGCGCGGCCTTTGCGATCTCTGTAAAGCCGATCGCACCACCCGCCCCCGCTTTATTGCTCACGACAATTCGCGCATCGTTGCCCAGATATTTTTCAACATAGGGCGCGATCAGGCGAGCGATTAAATCGGTGCCACCGCCAGGCCCATAGGCGACGATCATTGTGATGGGTCTGTCGGGGTAGCCCGCAGCGCTTGCCGTTGCCGTCAGCCCCAACAACAGTACGCTGCTGATTAAACCTTGCCGAGCGAAGGTCTTCAGAAAATTTTTCATCATTAAGATTCCGTCTGTTTGATTGCCACGTTTAACGTCTTCTGAACTGCCGCGTTGAATCGTTATGTATTGGCTAGCCAAACATTTTCTTGTAGCGCTCAACAAACACGGGCCAGACTTCTGGGTTGGCCATGCGAGGTGCGCGCTGTCCTTTCAACATCCCCTCAATTTGCTCAGCTGCCATTGAGGCCGCATTACGCCGAGCCTCGTGGGTGACGCCTGCAATGTGATAAGTTGCCGTCACGTTTGGCAAAGACAGTAAAGGGTTATCTTGTGCCGGAGGTTCAACCGACCACACATCCAGCCCTGCGCCCGATAAGTGACCATCACGCAACGCCTCGTATAGTGCCTTCTCGTCATGAATGCCACCTCGCGCTGTTGACATAAACACAGCACCTTTTTTCATGGCGCGATATTGTTCGGCACCAAAATAGTTCAGCGTTTCTGGCGAGCGTGGGCAATGCACTGTGATCACATCCGCTTGCGTCAGCAACTCGTTGAAGCTCACCGACCTGGCACCACGTGCCTGAATCTCTTCGTCAGATAAAAATGGGTCATGACCAAGGATGGTCATACCAAAGGCCTTGGCCAGTTGAGCGACGCGTCGACCAATGTTGCCCATCCCAACGATACCAAGAGTCAAACCACGAATCTCGTTGCCCATCAAGTCTTCACGAGTGGTGTAAGCGTTGGCACGCATGATGCGATCACAAGCCGTGATGCGATGCTTCACCGACAGCAACAAACCCATCGCATGTTCGGCGACCGAGTCGGCATTACAACTCGATTGATTCACCACCAACACGCCGTTGCGAGTACAGGCTGCAAGATCAATCGGATCGTAGCCCGCGCCAGACGCCGACGCGCACAACAAATTTGGGCTCTTTTTAAGCAAGTCTTCGTTCACCCACCACTGAGGTGGCACCTCATCGCGCGCTGCACAGATGTGATAGACGTGGGCCTTGCTGAATACCTCGAGCGTTTGCTTTTCGTCATCTGAATAACGACAAACGGTCAGATCAATATCGGCGACCCCTTTCAGATGCTGATCGAACACGGGGTTTATCCAAAAATCGAAACGTACGACTTGCTTTTTCATGTTGTCTCTCTTGATTATTCTTGAGTGCGTTTGACTCACCAACTGCGGCCCACAGGACTTTTAATTCGCTTAATCCTCCCTGCACACAGCACGGAGGACGTCAATGCTAATTATTTCAACACGCCCTTGGCACGCAACGCTTGATCTACCCACGAACGATCAAGTGTGCCCTTTGCAATTTGTGCAAGGATATTTTTTTCTTTTTTCTCGACAGCCTCAACAAGCTTGGCCAACGCATCAGCACCTTCAGGGCGAATCGCAAATAGGCCGTCGTGGTCACCGACAATAATGTCGCCGGGATACACCACCATTCCATCGATCGACACGATGACATTAATTTCGCCCGGGCCCTCTTTGTAAGGGCCACGGTGCGAAATTGAACGCGCAAAGACCGGAAACTTACTCTTACTCAGACTATCGACGTCACGGACCGGGCCATCGATCACCATACCTGCCAGCTTACGACTTGCCGCAAGTGTTGACATGATTTCACCGATGATGGCGTTGCGCTGCGGGCCACCTGCATCCACCACAATCACATCACCTGGCGCAGCCATATCAATCGCTTTGTGCACCATTAGGTTGTCGCCTGGCGCGGTTTTGACGGTAAAGGCACGCCCTAAGATTTTTCCGCCCTTGTGAAAAGGGCGCAAATCAACAGTTCCGTTGGTGCGGCTCATTACATCGCTGATATTGGCAACAGCGAGCTTTGCAAAACGTTTGAGCGTCGCATCGCTGGCCGTGTGTTTGTGGGTATGAATCGCGAATCCGAGTTGTGACATGTCTGCTCCGGTGTAGTGTGTTGAATGCTGAAAGTTGAAAAATCTGACACTCTAAAAGTCTAAAGGAAGAACGTGTGGCTTGCTTGATGTGTTGAACCGCCAAGTGTCTCTTTTGTTGTACCTTGAGGGCTCATGCAACACGCAAAACCTTGATGCGGTGCTGACATTCTAGAACGTCGCGTTTGTAAGGTCACGCGACATGCTAACGAGCCGAACGCCCCACATACAACAACGACTCGGGGGTCAGTTCGCTCAGCTGATTGATCCCCATCATTGCCATATTACGCATGACCTCTTGCTGCAGCAGTGAAATCCCGTGGGCAACACCTTCGGGGCCACCGACTGCTGCAGCATAATTAAAAGGTCGCCCTAAAAACACGCTGCGAGCACCAAGCGCCAAGGCCTTCATCATGTCGGTGCCGCGACGCACGCCACTATCGAGCATGACCGGGCCATCTTTGAACTGCTCAACGATCTGTGGCAACACGCGCAAGGGTGCGACGGCTCCATCCAATTGCCGGCCACCATGATTTGAGACGATCACACCGTCCATCCCGTACTGCCTCGCAAGTGCCGCATCAGCCTGATGCAAAATCCCTTTGATGACTAAGGGACCTTTCCAGCGTTTACGAATGTCGCGCACATGATCCCAACTTAACTGCCCGCGCGCTGTGAAATCACGCGCCACATTTGCTGAAATAATAGGTGCGCCGCGGGTCGCAAACGAGTTCTCAAAGTGAGGCATTCCGTGACACCACAATGTTTTGAGCAGCGTACCAAACAACCACCGTGGGTGCGTCACGCCCTGCCAGGCCAAGCGCAAGTTGGGTTGCAACGGCGTTGAAAACCCAGTGCGAACGTTGTTCTCACGATTCGATGAGGCGGGTGTGTCAACCGTCACCACAAGGGTTTCGAAGCCGGCTGCATCCACTCGATCGATCAAAGGAGCAATGTCTTCGGTCTTGCCATGTAAATAAGCCTGAAACCATGCGTCGGGTGCGTGCTCAATGAGCTCTTCCATTTTGATCAAAGACGAACCGCTCATGATCATCGGGATGTTGGCTTGCTTAGCCGCTTCGGCCAAAACGATGTCGCCACGGTACGCCGACATCGCGGTGATTCCCATCGGTGCCATGCCGAAGGGCGCATCGTAGGTTTTGCCAAAAATTTCAACCTGCTGGCTGCGATTTGAGACATCAACCAACGTGCGTGGAATGAATTCGTACTCGGCGAAAACATCTCGGTTGTCCCGCAACGAATGACAATCTTCGCAGGCTCCTGACACATAGCCAAAAATCGGGCGCGGCAGGCGCTTTTCAGCCTCGCGTTCGAAATCTGCCATGGATAAAATTTTTGCTAACGCTTTACTTTGTGTCATATTGTTGTCGTGATTCGTTAATTATTGTTAGAGCGCGGCCGCAGCATGCGCGTGCAAGATAGTATTCACTGCTTCTGCCGCGGCCGCAAATCCCATCGCTGCTGTGACAGTAACCGTTGAACCATACCCAGCGCAAGACAGCCCTTGTAACGCCTGCCCCTCTGACTGTTGTTGCCACACTTCAGGCAACCGGGTGGGTTGGTCAACCCACAGCACTCGCACCCCCATTTTAGGCACACGCTTAAGTGCTTTGCCAGCGGCATTGGACGCACGCGCAAAACGATGATCACGCCTTAAGGTATTACGCACTCTGGCCAATAACGCGTCGTGGGTGGCCTGGGCAAGGTCCCCCACCTGCAAAGCCAATGAATTGGTTTTCCCGCCAGCCCCGCCGCAAACAATTAAGGCTTGTTGACGTGCGCGTGACTGCAGCACCATCGCGATCTTTGCTGCAACCTGGTCGGTACAGTCAAGCACGACGCTCAGTTCAACGGGCAGACACTGCTGCACATTGTCAGGTGTTAAAAAATCATCCACCAGCGTCAAGCGACAGTCGGGATGGATGCTTTGAATTCTTTGTGCCATCGCCGCAATCTTTGACTGCCCCAGGGTCTCGGTCAGCGCATGCACTTGTCGGTTAATGTTGGATTCGGCAACGTGGTCGAGGTCGATCAAGGTGAGCGCCCCAATACCGCTGCGGGCCAACGCTTCGGCGGCCCAAGACCCCACACCGCCAATGCCCACGACTGCAACATGCGCGTGTTGCAGCGCAACGCCAGACTGAGCGCCGTACAGTCGGTCAAGCCCACCAAAGCGGCGCTCGACGTCAGAAGTGTGGCTCAATTGCTCTGTTACGAGGTCTTTTTGCATGATCTACCCAAAAAACCGCACGGCGCACTCGACAAGAGCGCGCGAGAGGAACACAATTTACCCTTAATACTGTGAGCATGTCGCCCCCCCAACCTTCGCCCCAGCCTCTACCGTCTGCATTTGCCAGCGCGGGGGTTTTGTGTCTGTTGATCATGCTAGTGCACATTGCGCTTTCGGGCGGAAGAGTCGCCGTGACGCTTACCGCACTCGAACTCGGCCGCTCGACGCTTGAGGTAGGCATACTGATCGCGGTGTTTGCGCTTTTACCGATGCTCTGTTCGGTTAAGGCCGGCCGCTTAATTGATGCGATCGGGCCTTTCAAGCCCATGCGGGCGAGCGCGATCATGGTCATTGTCGGGATCTTGGTGCCTTTCGTCTGGCAAAGCCTACCCTCTCTCATGATTGCTGCAGTATTGACTGGCTCGGGTCACATGACCTTTCAAATCGCAGTGCAGCGCCAGATGGGTCAAAGCACAGGCGAAGAACGCCTGCGCAATTTTTCGTGGCTCTCTTTAGCGATGGCTACCTCAGGGCTAGTCGGCCCGCTTGTCGCCGGGATCTCGATTGACCATCTTGGGCACCGAAGCGCCTTTGCGTTGTTGGCTCTGTCACCGATTCTGTGTTTTGTGGGCGTCATGCGCATGAAGCGCTACCTCGTCAACTCTCATGTCAAGCTGCCAGCCAGTGAAGTCAAGCGCAGCGTCACCGACCTGTTTGCCAGCAAAGAACTGCGTAGGGTGTTTATTGCGAACATGCTGCTTTCAAGTGCCTGGGATACGCACGGCTTTGTCGTACCAATTTTTGGTGTCAGCGCAGGTTTGTCTGCCACAACCATTGGGCTCATTTTGGCGGCTTTTGCCTGCGCCACGATCGTCATCCGCATCGTGCTGCCCTGGATTCAACGCCATATTCGCCCTTGGCAACTGATTCATGCTGCCTTGCTCGCCGCGGGCATCAACTTTTTACTCTACCCGTTCTTATCGCAAGTTTGGATTTTGATGTCGATGTCTTTTGTGCTTGGCCTGGCCCTAGGCTCGACTCAACCTGGGATTTTGGCTCTTTTGCAGCAATATGCGCCGCCCGGTCGCGCAGGCGAGGCGTTTGGTTTACGCATGGCTTTAATTAATGGCTGTCAAGTCGCGCTGCCACTGGCCTTCGGAGCCTTGGGTACCGTGATGGGTGGCGTCATGCCGTTGTTTTGGATCACCGCCGCGGCACTTGGTGCAGGGCGCTGGTTCACCCGGGACGCCGAACAGACAAATAGCAGCACACCAGGACCACGCCCGCCCACTCCGCCAACGCCCAAATAACACTTATGTCCTCAGCGCAACCAGTCCCGCCCTCAGCCAGCACCTTTATACGCTGGACCGAACAAGAACGGCAAGCTTCGCTAAACGCGGCACTGAGCAACTGGCGCCCGGGGCAAGATCTTTGGATTTTTGGCTACGGTTCGTTGATCTGGCGACCCGAATTTGAGTTTGCCGAGCAACGCGCGGCGACTCTCGACGGCTATCACCGCTCGTTGTGCCTTTGGTCACGTATCAATCGAGGCACACCTGAAGTTCCCGGACTTGTCTTTGGGCTAGAACAGACAGGCACCTGCCAAGGCATGGTGTTCAAGATCCACAGCCAAAACGTCGAGCAGACCTTTGACGCCGTCTGGAAACGCGAAATGGGAACCGGCGCATATTTACCAAGCTGGCTCACCTGTGCAACCTCTCAGGGTGCTGTCACGGCAATGGCCTTTGTGATCGATCGACGTGGCCCTGCCTATGTCAAACAACCCCCTGAGGATGACTTAGTTGACATTATCTACCGTGCGCATGGCACCTATGGCTCGTGCTTCGATTACGTGACACAAACTGCCGTATCGCTAGAAGCCGCAGGGATTTGCGACCAACATCTCGCCAACTTGACCGAGCGCCTGATACAGCGCCGGCAGCACCGCGATCAAATCGAACAGCAGCAACAGTCGTCACACTAGCGACAGTGCAGTAGCGACAATCACAGCAACAGCCACCAGCGCGGCAACCGCAACAGCCAGCAATCGCCAGCAATCCCTTACGCCGGGAGTTGGTTGCCCACGGTACACTGAGGCTTGGGCACCCGATGGGAGCCTTTTCGGTTTACTTCACCTGGATTCATCATGTCGATCGCGCATCTGCGACAAAGCTACGAAAAAGGGACTCTTCTTGAACAGGATGCCAAAGCCTCTCCTTATGAGCAGTTTGGGCTGTGGTTTGAGCAAGCACTCGAGCAAAACGTTCCTGAACCCACCACAATGACGTTGGCCACGGCCGACGCGCAGGGGCGCCCCTCAGCGAGAATCGTACTGCTCAAAGGTTTTGACGACGCAGGCTTTGTGTTTTATACCAACTACAACTCGCGCAAAGGCCAGGATTTAGCTGTGCAGCCTTGGGCTAGCCTGAATTTTTTTTGGCAACAGCTTGAGCGTCAGGTACGCATTAACGGACTGATCGACAAGGTGTCTGCGCAAGAGTCTGACGACTACTTTCACAGCCGCCCGCTCGGTTCGCGTCTGGGCGCCTGGGTCTCGGCGCAAAGCCAACCCACAACGCTGGCTGCGCTCGAGGCCAACACCGAGGCCGTACAACAAAAATATGGTGAGCAACCTCCGCGTCCCCCTCACTGGGGCGGCTATCGTTTAGCCCCTGAATATTTTGAATTTTGGCAGGGGCGCCCTTCGCGCTTACACGACCGCCTTACCTATCAACGCTCTGGCACCAGCTGGGCACTCGAACGCATCTCTCCATAACATGACCGCCTCTGCACCAACTTTTGATTCTGCCTTTTTCCGAGCGACCCTTGGCCGCTTTCCGACCGGCGTAGCGGTCATTACCGCCAACCTTCCGGGCCAAGCGCCCGTTGGGCTGACCGTCAGTTCGTTTAACTCAGTGTCGCTTGAGCCGCCGCTCGTGCTCTTTAGTTTGTCGCGCGGCTCGTCATCCATGGCGACTATGAAAGACTGCGAACGCTATGTCATCCACGTGATGAGTCATGAGCAGCTTGGGGTCTCTCATCGCTTCACTCGAGGCACTCCGGCAGAACGGTTTGCCGATATACCAATCGTCAAAGCGCCCGGCGGCTCACCACGCCTTGACCTACCCTGTGCCGCCTGGTTTGAATGTTTCAACCGCAGTCGCTACGACGAAGGCGATCACATTATTTTTATTGGCGAAGTTGAACACTGCGAGCGCTCAGAGGCCTTACCTCTGGTGTACCACGCAGGTGGTTACGACCTTACCCCTAATCTTCAAAAATAAATCGAAGTCATGAGCGCAGATATTGATTGCATTGTGGTCGGTGCAGGCGTGGTCGGTTTGGCCATCGCCCGAGCCCTAGCCCAAAGCGGGCGTGAAGTCATGGTGGTAGACGCAGCCGAAGGGATTGGCACCGGCACCAGCGCGCGCAACTCAGAGGTGATTCACGCGGGCATTTATTATCCAGCCGGCAGCCTGAAGGCCCGCTTGTGCGTAGAAGGGCGTCATCTTTTATACGCCTACTGCGCTGAGCATGGTGTCAAGCACAAGCGCTTGGGCAAACTCATCGTAGCAACCAGCGAAGACGAGATCCCGACACTGACTGAAATCCTAAAAAAAGCGCACGTCAACGGCGTGACGGATATGGAACTGTTATCAGCCGCCCAGGCGCAAGCACTTGAGCCTGCCCTGTTTTGTACCGCAGCGCTACTCTCGCCCTCGACCGGGATCATCGACAGCCACGGCTTAATGCTGGCCTACCAAGGCGACGCCGAAAACGCTGGTGCTCAGTGCGTGTTTCATACCCCACTTGTCTCGGGCAGCGTACGCAGCAATGGTGGTTTTGATTTGCAGTTTGGTGGGGCCGAGGCCATGGCGCTCTCGTGCAACGTGCTGATCAATGCCTCTGGGCTGCACGCGCCAACGTTGGCGCGCCAAATCAAAGGGATACCAGCGTCTTCCATCCCAACAGAATACCTATGCAAAGGTAGCTACTTTAGTCTGCAAGGTCGCGCACCTTTCACGCGTCTGATTTACCCGACCCCACACCATGCGGGCTTGGGCGTGCACCTGACACTTGATCTGGGTGGCCAAGCAAAGTTTGGACCAGACGTTCAATGGGTCGATCATGTGGATTACACGGTCGATCCATCTCGCTGCGAAGGGTTTTATGAAGCAGTGCGTACCTATTGGCCGGGCATGCAAGACGGCACCTTGTCGCCGACCTACTCTGGGATTCGTCCCAAGATTTCTGGGCCCCATGAACCCGCAGCCGATTTTATGATTGCAGGGCCCGCAACGCATGGGATACCGGGCCTGGTGAATTTATTTGGCATTGAATCACCGGGCTTAACCTCAAGTCTGGCGATCGCAAAAGAGACTCTTGCATGCCTGTCACTGACTTCAACCTGACCTTAGCCTGTCTTGCCCGCACGGGAGTCGTTTATAACGAATCGCGCGTGCTATCGCGCGCCGTATCAAGTCATGTCGAACACAAAATATTACTGAACGGCAGCAAAAGGGTAGTGATTAGATAATGACGAGCAATCATCTCGAGATTGAGCATCCTGTTCCTGATGCGCATGGTATCAACTTATTTGATGCAGACGCCGCACGCGATCTTCTGGCCTGCTATCTGCCACAAGATTTGCATCAACATTTGTTGCCACACTTGCAACGGCTGGGTGCGTTAGCAGGCTCTTTACTCGATGATCTCGCTGGTATCGCAGACAAACATCCCCCGACACTGTCAGTGCGCACCCGCGCTGGTATTGACACGTCGCAAGTCAATAAACACCCAGCTTACGTCGAGCTTGAGCGTTACGCCTACAGCGAGTTCGGCTTAGCAGCCATGTCGCATCGCGGCGGCGTATTGAACTGGCCCACACCCATGCCACCAACTGCCAAATACGCGCTCACGTATTTATTTGTGCAAGCTGAGTTTGGCTTGTGCTGCCCGGTCAGCATGACCGACTCCTTGGCCCGCACATTGCGTAAATTTGGTGACCCGGCGTTGGTCGAAAAAGTCTTACCAATGGTCACAACTCAAGACTTTGACGCCTTGCATCAAGGCGCCATGTTTATGACAGAACAAGGCGCCGGATCAGACGTCAGCGCAACCGCCACGCAAGCCACTCAAGCGGCGGATGGTAGTTGGTCACTCACGGGCGACAAGTGGTTTTGCTCAAACCCTGACGCGGGCTTTGCCATGGTGCTGGCACGTTCTGAAAACGTCGAGGGGCTCAAAGGCGTATCGCTGTTTTTACTACCGCGTACGCTGGTCGATGGTACGTACAACCATTACCGGATTTTGCGCTTAAAAGACAAATTAGGTACCCGTTCAATGGCAAGCGGCGAAATCCGGCTTGAAGGTGCCTTTGCCTGGTTAGTGGGCGAGCGCGGTCAGGGCTTTAAGCACATGGCCGACATGATCAATAACTCGCGCCTCTCAAACGGTGTGCGTGCCGCAGGCTTGATGCGACGCGCCCTCACCGAGGCACTTTACATTTCTAAGCACCGCCAAGCCTTTGGTAAGCGCCTGCTTGACATGCCCCTGATGCAACGCCAACTCAGCAAAATGGCGTTAGCCACTGAGCAGGCGCGCACCATGGTGTACCAAACCGCCCAGGCCTTAGCCGCAGCAGACAACGACCCAAGCAAGCGTCCGTTGATGCGCATCATGACGCCTTTAATTAAATTTCGGGCGTGTCGCGACGCACGCAAGGTTGCGGGCGATGCGATGGAAGTGCGCGGCGGTTGCGGCTACATCGAAGAATGGAGCGACCCACGAGTACTGCGCGACGCCCACCTCGGTTCGATCTGGGAAGGCACCAGCAACATCGTCGCACTTGACGTGATCCGCGCGATTCAGCGCGAAGAATCGCTGCCCGCCTTGAGTGAGCATGTGCACGCGCTTTTGGCCGAGGGTGCGCCCGTCAGCGAAGAGCTCGCCGCGCTGCAAGCCGAGCGTATCGACCAAGCTTTCAAATACGCGGCTGCAGTCGCCGATGAAAATCGCTCTGAACAGGCCCGCCAGGCCGCCACAGGGCTGTATCACGTAGCGACCATGGCCGCCATGCGCTGGGAGGCTAAACAGGCCAATATGCCCATGCGCAGCCATTTAGCAGACCTAATCCTCAAGCATCGTTTAGCAGCCCGTGACCCACTGCAAGGCGATAATCTGACTGACGCCGCCTTATGTGACTGGCTCTCTGAGACGGTCTAAAATCCATCCCGACACGATATGATGTCGAAATACCCTACTTCGCCCCATCACCAGAGCAAAAACCATGAGCCAAGCCCCTTCTCCCAGCGCCCCACGCACCGGTGGTCAACTTCTTGTTGGTCAATTGGTCAGTCACGGCGTTAAACATGTCTTTTGTGTGCCAGGCGAAAGCTTTCTGGCGGTGCTTGATGCCTTAGTCGATGTCAACATTGAAGTCACAGTGTGTCGCCAAGAAGGCGGCGCTGCCATGATGGCCGCGGCCCAAGGGCAGTTAAATGGCGAACCCGGCATTTGCATGGTGACGCGCGGCCCAGGCGCCTCAAACGCCTTAGCCGGCATTCACATCGCTAAACAAGATTCAACTCCGCTGATTGTCTTTGTTGGTCAGATCGAACGCGGTATGCGCGAGCGCGAAGCCTTTCAAGAGATGGATTACCGCGCCGTCTTTGGCACGGCCGCCAAATGGGCCACCGAAATTGATGATCCAGCGCGTATCCCCGAGATTCTGTCACGCGCCTTTCACGTTGCCACGTCGGGGCGTCCGGGCCCGGTCGTGATCGCTTTGCCCGAAGATATGTTGGTTGAACTCGCCACCACGCCCGATGCCCCACACTACGAAGCGGTGGATTCTGCACCTGCAAAAGGGCAAATGGCGGACTTAGCCGCACGCCTGGCCAAGGCCAAAGCGCCTGTTGCGATTTTGGGCGGAACCCGCTGGAATGCTCAAGCCGTCAATGAGTTCGTGGCCTTTGCCGAACGTTGCAAGCTTCCGGTTGCGGTGTCGTTCAGACGTCAGATGCTGTTCCCAGCCAACCACCCCTGCTTTATCGGCGATGTAGGCATTGGCTTAAATCCGGCTTTGCTCAAACGTGTCGCTGAAGCAGACTTGGTCTTGTTGGTGGGCGGGCGTATGTCAGAGATGCCAAGCCAGGCCTACACACTGTTTGATATCCCTGTGCCCAAGCAAACATTGGTACACGTTCACCCCGATAGCGGCGAACTCGGCCGCGTCTACCGCGCAGCGGTGGCGATTAACGCCTCACCGATTGCGTTTGCCTCAGAATTAGCGTCAGTGGCAACGCCAGCCTCGCAACCTTGGGCAGCAGATACGGCGACCATGCACCAAAGCTATCTGGCCTGGAGCGACCCCGCACCGATTCAAACGCCTGGCACCCTGCAAATGGGTGGCGTGATGCAATACCTTGAAGCCAACTTGCCCGCTGATGCCATTATGGCCAACGGCGCAGGCAACTTTGCCACCTGGCTCCATCGCTTTCACCGCTTCACCCAGTTTGCAACGCAAGTCGCACCGACCTCGGGTTCGATGGGCTATGGCTTACCGGCCGCGGTTGGCGCCAAGCGCCTATGGCCCGAAAGAACCGTGGTCTGCTTTGCAGGCGATGGCTGTTTTATGATGCACGGGCAAGAGTTCGCCACGGCTGTGCAATACAACTTGCCAATCATTGTCTTGATCATTGATAACGGCATGTACGGCACGATTCGGATGCACCAAGAAAAAAACTACCCAGGGCGCGTTTCTGCGACCAAACTGCAAAATCCAGATTTTGCAGCCTACGCCCGCGCCTTTGGTGGCCATGGCGAACGGGTCGAAACCACCGAACAGTTTGGCCCGGCCTACGAGCGCGCGGTGGCAAGCAAGCAACCTGCAATCATTCATTGCTTGATTGACCCTGAGACAATTACACCAACCACGACGATTTCGAAACTACGGGCGGCAGCGCTAAAAAAATAATTTCAACGTGCCTCATCAATCATTTGAGGTACTTTTCTAAATTTTCACTAGACTCGGTCGAGCGTGATCCTGCAAGCAATTTGGGCAGAGGTACCTCTCAGATGCAGCTCGCAGATGCAGCTCTCAGAGGTACTTCTCAGGTGCAGCTCTTCAAATTGCTCAAATGCACAGCGCGTACTGGCATGTGGGTATTGCGCCTAGCATCCACCGAGCCTTGGTATCGTTCAATCTATTACCTTAGGAGCACGACATGGCCGCTGAAGCCTCATTTAACTGGGAAGACCCCCTCTTGCTGGACAGCCAGCTCACTGACGAAGAACGCATGGTGCGTGACGCCGCACGTGCATATTGCCAAGACAAGCTTTTGCCACGCGTGGTCAATGCGTTTCGCAACGAAAAAACTGACGTCGAAATTTTTACTGAGATGGGTGAGCTTGGCCTGTTAGGCGCAACGATCCCCACTCAATACGGTGGCTCTGGCTTGAATTATGTCAGCTACGGCTTAATTGCGCGCGAAGTCGAACGCGTTGATTCAGGCTATCGCTCGATGATGTCAGTGCAGTCGTCACTCGTCATGTTGCCAATCAATGAGTTTGGCAGCGAAGAGCAAAAACAAAAATATTTGCCCAAGCTTGCCCGCGGTGAGTGGATTGGCTGTTTTGGCCTGACAGAGCCTGACCATGGTTCTGACCCTGCTGGGATGGAAACCCGTGCCGTGAAAACGGCTCACGGCTACACCGTTACCGGTAACAAAATGTGGATTTCGAATTCACCGATTGCCGACGTATTCGTCGTGTGGGGCAAGTGTGTGGGCGGTGACTACGACGGTCGTATTCGTGGCTTTATCCTTGAGAAGGGTATGAAGGGTCTGTCTGCACCTGCTATCCACGGTAAAGTCGGTTTACGCGCCTCGATCACAGGCCAAATCGTCATGGAAGGTGTCGAGATTGGTGACGAACAAATGTTGCCTGGCGTGTCGGGTCTGAAGGGCCCCTTTACCTGCTTAAACTCAGCCCGTTTCGGGATTGCCTGGGGTGCACTCGGTGCGGCAGAGTTCTGCTGGCACATGGCGCGTCAATACACGCTTGACCGCAAACAGTTTGGTCGCCCCTTAGCAGCTAACCAACTGATCCAGAAAAAATTGGCCGACATGCAAACCGAGATCACGCTGGCCTTGCAAGGCTGCCTACGCTTAGGCCGCATGAAAGACGAAGGCACAGCCGCCGTTGAAATCACCTCAATCATGAAACGCAACTCGTGCGGCAAGTCGCTTGACATCGCCCGCATGGCACGCGATATGTTGGGTGGCAACGGAATTTCGGACGAGTATGGGGTTGCACGCCACTTGGTCAATCTTGAAGTTGTGAATACCTACGAAGGCACGCATGATGTACACGCCCTGATTTTGGGTCGCGCGCAAACGGGGATTCAGGCGTTCTTCTAAAGCGGTTTCACTTTTCGATCAAAAGCGGCGTGCGCAATGAAATGCGGACGCTGTTTTTTTTTGATTCTTACAAATCAAATGCTGGTTCCATTAGTGCAATCTCTGCAGAGCTCAGTTTCAAACTACGCGCTTGCGATTTCCAGGTCTGCACAACCGACCTCACTTCAAGAATGATTCTTTGCGCCTGTGAGGCGTTGAGATCGTAGTAAGACGCGGTACTCGCGGCGAGCTCCAAATCAGGTCGATTCGTCACGGCATCCAGATTTAGCACATGCTCGGCCTTTGCTAAATTTGGATTGACGTCAAAGGCCGGCGACAGACGCCAGTTTTTTCCGTCAAACAGAAAACCATGATTTCGTAAATGGTCATCGCGGTTAGATACGCAAACATTAAACACGACGCGACGAAACATCTGTTCAAGGTCATGCTTAAGCGTTGCTGGATTGCCTAGCGTTAACAGCAATCTTGCAAGGTCCACATAACTACTACCCTCACTGTCTTGTCGCCCTAACAGTGTCATGGCCGAGGCGTAGAAAACCCGCCGCCCCTGCAACCGATCAAATCGCTTGACGCAAAACGTGTGAAAATATTTGCCGAATTTAAATACCTTGGCATCGGGCACATCAAGCCTGGCTTGTAAGGCAAGCGCATGCACAACGCCCTCCCATCCACCAATATCCATGTCATCTTCGCGCGACGGAAACTTCGCAATCCACAAAGAACCATCGGTCTGAGTAAAATTTGCTTTCGGACGCGCACCGCCCAGCGATGCGCCTGGTGCGACAAGAACACTGAGCCAGCGACGCAAAGCGCTCAGATTGTCGATACGTTTGTGACTCAGCTCTTTAGCAACGAGTTCGAGTTCAGCCAACTGCGCGAGAGGTGGTGCAGACAGGCGGTGCTGACTGACAAATTGCTCTTGCGACGTTGAACGCAAACGCAAGGCCCCTTGCCGCGTGAGGTCTTGGACGCCGACCATGAAATCCCATTCATATAAATTTCGAGGTTTGCGCTTTTCATCTTGCGCCTCGAGCATTTCACTACGTTTCATTAACGTTTGCCCCCAACGATCGGGAGAACCATCTAAAAAACATCCAAAGTTACCAGCGTCTTTATTTGGAAAATAAACCCCTTGGCTCAAGGGTAAGTCTGGATCAATCGCAAAGCGACCAGAGTAGGTTAGCCAATCTTTAGAGTACTCAAAGCGCAACTGTCCATGATCATTCGAGATGAACCCCACAAGCATTGGCTTTGCGCAAAACTGTGTATCAAGCCAGACTTCTAATTGCTCATCGAGCATGAGGAGTTCTTCCGTGAGGCAAGTCAAGGTCTTGCAAACTACGACCGAGACGATCGTCTTTAGCGATCAGACTCAGATCATCTTCGAGTTGCAAGGTCGCTAACACGCGTAAGTAAGTGACCATCAGGACGGAGGGGTCGCCTCGTTCGACGCGATAAAGTGTCATGCGTGAAATGGACGATCGTGCAGCGACAGTCTCCGATGAAAACTTACGCCGCATTCGTGCAAGGCGTAGTCGCTCACCAAGCTCGGCAAGGATTTTTTCTTCGTTCGGGTAAACAGGTTGTTTTTTACTGGGCATATCACATATTATACAAAATTGAATTAATTGTCTAACTTGTGATACAAAATTAAACGTCTAACGTGACTGTTTGATCCGAGCTAGATAGTTGCATTCAATCGTGATCTTTGGACTCTACCGTGATGTTTTGCACTCCACTGTGATCGTTGGCGTCTATAGCAGTCGCTTGAGAGGCGCGACGATCAAGCAAAGCCAGCAGCAGCTCGACTGAGCCGATCTTGCACCCCGGCCCATTCAAGCCCTGTAGGTGGCTGTTGCCAAAGCAACTGGCTATAACCCTGCTGATCCAACGACCGCAGGGTTGCGTAAAGCACACGACTATAGGCCGCAGGGTCGTTGGGAAGCCCGATCCAAGCAAGCTGCTCGTTCGACTCAGGCGTGATGCCTTGAGACACAGGCGCCACGACTGCCACACGCTCGCCTGGTGCGAGCTTAGACGTTTGCGCAGCTACCACGCTCTGCAACTCAAACGCCTGTACCAAGCGCAGCGGCGTGTGCGGCGCGTAATGCGACTTTAGGGCGCCCGAAACGCGCGGTGCCTGGGCATCGGGCGCGGCGACTTCTTGGTTTAAGACTTCGGCAAGTTGGGCGGCTGTAATGTGCCCCGGGCGCAACAGCACTGGGCCCACGCCTTGTTCAAGGCGCGATAAGTCAACGATCGTCGATTCGATCCCGACGTCGCTGGCGCCCCCTTCAAGCACAGGCATCCCTTGCGCAACCAGCTCGGCAAACTCGCTACGCACGTGCGCGGCGGTGGTAGGGGACACCTGACCAAACTTGTTCGCTGAAGGCGCTGCGACACCACCCTGACCTGAGGCACGAGTCGTCGCGAACCCACGCAACAAAGCCTGTGCGACAGGATGCGAAGGGCAGCGCAACCCAATACTGTCTTGCCCGCCACTAACCACAGAGGAAATGTGTGCAGCGCGCTTCAAAATTAATGTGAGTGGGCCGGGCCAAAACGCGTCAATTAACAGCTGCGCCTCAGGCGGCACGCTAGCCGCCCAGTACAACAAATCAGCCTCGGGGGTGACATGCACGATGACGGGGTGATTAGAGGGCCTGCCTTTTGCCTGATAGATGCGTTCAACCGCTAACGCACTTTCAGCATCCGCCCCCAGGCCGTAAACAGTTTCTGTTGGAAAGGCGACCAAGCCTTGTTGCGCCAAGATTTCAATCGCGCGGGCCAGCTCGGCTGCAGTTGCAGTCTTACTTGGACTTGGACTTGGACTGGCACTAGCATTTGCGCTTGCGCTAGTGTCTGGGCGCGCACTTGCACTTGCACCTATGTCTGTACCTGTGCCTGTGCCTGTGCCTGCATTTGCGCTTGCCTTTACACTCACAACAGGTTGGCCTCGCTCTGACACGTCAGGCAGCGACGGGTAAGCGCAGCACGTTAACGATCTGATTGGCGGAGGCAATCGCCTCAGACAGCGTATTGCCCACGCAATTCACGTGACCCATCTTGCGACCACGGCGGGCTTCGCGCTTGCCATACAAATGCAGCGACGCACCAGGCACCGCCAACACACCCGACCAGTCAGGCTCAGTTTGCGTGTCGGTCTCGTCGGTGTACCAGGCGTCGCCCAAAATATTGAGCATCACCACCGGCGCTAATAATTGCGTGCTGCCTAATGGTAGCCGTGCCATCACGCGCGCTTGCTGCTCAAACTGACTCGTGACGCATGCGTTCATGGTGTAGTGGCCGCTGTTGTGTGGGCGCGGCGCAATTTCATTGACCAACAACTGGCCGTCGCGCAAGATAAAAAACTCAACGCACAGCACGCCTTGGTACTTCAAGCCATTGGCAATCGCAAGTGCCGCTTCGGTTGCACGTTGTGCCGCGGCGGCTGGCTGGCTATCCACTGTCGAGACCGCCAAAATGCCGTGATCATGCACGTTTGAGGCAACCGGAAACACTTTGCACTGGCCGTCGAGCCCACGCGCCATCACCACTGATAGTTCTTCTTGTAGATCGAGCATCGCTTCAAGCACGCAGGGCACGGCGCCAAACTCTTCAAAAGCTGCCAAGGCCTCGGCGCACGTGCGCACACGCGCCTGACCTTTGCCGTCATAGCCCAGGCGGGCTACTTTTAAAATCCCCGGAAACAAATGTTCACCGGCTGCGCGCAAGTCATCTGCCGAACGTATTGGCGCATAGGGTGCGACCGCCACGCCTTGGCTAGCGATGAAAGCTTTTTCGGTGATGCGGTCTTGCACGATTTCAACGGCCTGAGCACCAGGGGTGACGCGGCAATGTTTGGCCAAGATTTTTAAACTGGTAGCCGGAACATTTTCAAACTCGGTCGTCACAGCTCGACATTGGCGAGTTAAGCGCAGCAAACCCTCTTCATCATCGTATTCAGCCTGAATATGCATGTCAGCGACTGAGGCCGCGGGGCCTTCGGGTGCAGGATCAAGCACTGCCACGCGATACCCCAAGGACTGCGCGGCCTGACAAAACATGCGACCTAGCTGACCACCGCCCATCAACCCCAACCACTCACCCGGTACGATCACAGAGGCACCTTCATGGCGCGCGCCGCTTCGGTTTGACGCGCACGAAACGCACGCAATTGCTCGCGTAACGCGCTATCGGTTGTGGCTAAATTTGCAATCACGTGCAACGCCGCGTTTGCCGCACCGGCCTCACCAATTGCAAAGGTCGCGACAGGGATGCCCTTGGGCATCTGAACGATGGATAGCAGGGAGTCTTCGCCGCGCAAATATTTTGAAGGTACTGGCACACCAAAGACAGGCACCTCAGTGAGCGCTGCCATCATGCCAGGCAAATGCGCGGCACCACCCGCGCCCGCAATGATGGCCCGCAAGCCACGGCCGGCCGCAGCAGCACCGTAGTCAGCCATATCCTGTGGCATACGATGGGCCGACACTACCTGCGCTTCACAGGAAATACCAAAATCTTTGAGCATATTGACCGCATGTTGCATGACCTCCCAATCGCTTGAAGAGCCCATGACGACACCAACGATTGGCGAGGCCGCTGCTGAGGAGTCGCTGACAACACCAGAAGCAGTCGATGCCTTTGCGTTGGTGGCTGCACTAGAAGTAGAGGACATATCAAAGCCCAGTTAAAGTTGAACCCGCAACAAACGATATAACGCTAGTGACCCGAAGGCCTTAGGCCACTAAACGATCAAGTGCCTCACGATATTTAGCGGCAGTTTTAGCGATCACCTCAGCCGGCAACCTTGGCGCGGGTGGGGTCTTGCCCCAAGGCTGTGTCTCAAGATAGTCGCGCACAAATTGTTTATCAAAGGAGGGAGGGCTGATGCCTTCGCGATAACCATCAGCAGGCCAAAAGCGTGACGAATCTGGCGTCAGAACCTCGTCCATTAAATGCAAGGTTCCGTTTGCATCAAGCCCAAACTCGAACTTGGTGTCAGCAATCATGATGCCTTTGGTGGCGGCAAACGTTGCTGCCTCAGAGTACAAACGCAAGGTGACCTCGCGAATGCGCTCAGCCATTTCAAGGCCGATTTCTTTAATCACATAATCAAAGTCAACGTTTTCGTCATGTAAGCCAAACTCGGCTTTAGCGGCGGGCGTAAAAATCGGCGTGGGCAACTTCCCGGCTTGCTTGAGCCCGGCCGGCAAAGCGATACCACAGACTGAACCGCTAGCTTGGTAATCTTTCCAGCCCGAGCCAATCAAATAACCGCGCGCCACGGCCTCAACCAAGATGGGCTTTAAGCGCTTGACCACGACAGCGCGGCCAACTACCTGCTCGCGCTCGGCAGCGGTCACGACATCTTCAGGGTTAATGCCTGTTGAATGATTTGGCAACACATGCGCGAGCTTGGTCAGCCAAAAGTCAGTGAGCTCTTTTAGCACCTGACCCTTACCTGGAATTGGATCATCAAGAATGACGTCAAACGCTGAGATACGATCCGTTGCCACAATCAGCAACTTGTCGTCGCCCACTGCATACATATCGCGCACTTTTCCACGCGCCAACAAGGGCAAAGACTGGATCGAAGACTGAAGGATAGTGAGGGCCACAGCAAAGCCTATAAAAAGTGAAAGCGAGCCTTGCGCCCGCTTAAATCTTGAAGATAAAGCAATTTTAACAAGAAGTACGAGATTCTTACCCGCATCGAGTTCGACCGCAGATCTCGACGACAGGTTGCCTGACAATAGTCTTGGCAGGGAGAGCTAGCGTTGACCTTTTTGTAAGTCTTGCTCGGCTAAGGCAATCAGTTCGGCCGAAACGCCACGATTTTTAAGAGCTTGGACTAGACGCGCCGTTGAGGCATGAAAACTCTGCGCTTCGTCGCGCCGCAAGCCATCGCTTAAGTAGGATTTCAACAGGGTTTGATAGCCCGTAAAGCCTCGCTGCGGGGCAATGGCCTTTAAAGAATCGACAACATCGACAGGGATTCTTAAGGTGATTGAAGTCATCGGACGATTGAGTTGCAGACGAGCTTTTAGTTGATTATTGAGCATATAGGACCTCTTCGTCAGGCTCTGCCCGTCGGGCAGAAATTATTCGAATGAACTCGTGATCGACTTCAATGTGCACGACAAACAGCAGGCAACCCGTTTGATCGAACCCAATTACAGCCTCACGCGCCTCGTCATGCCGTGACGCATCAAGCAAAATGAAAAATGGATCAGCAAAAACCGTTGCTGCATCGTCAAAACTCACACCATGCTTACGCTGGTTTGTCACTGCTTTGTTACGACTCCAGACAAAAGTCGAACCATTGATATCAGAGCGGTTCTCTAATTCTAGGATTATAGCCATTGTATTTACTTTGTCAATACTTAGATACAGACAAAGCTCCTTATGCCAAAAAGTTGGCAACAATGGACTTGGGCTAGGATATTTGCAAGGCGACCTAGACAAAACGATCTAGCCCTGTCTGGCCGCAATAGCAAAGAGCCCCTCTAACCGAGTTGGTTAGAGGGGCTTTTTGTCTTGCACAGCGAAGCCGCTGAAGGCGACCGACTTGTTGAACAACCGGCGATAGTTTTACTGAGTCACTTGCATCAGTTTTACTGAGTAACTTGCATCAGTTTTACTGAATAACCCACAACAATTCTACTGAATAACGTACAACAGTTTTACTGAGTAACCTGCACCAGTTTTACTGCACAACCTGCGATAACTTGCCTGCCGAGTACTGGCCTGCGATGTCTTTCAAGGGGATTACTTTGATTTTGCTGGCGTTGCCTGCAGTACCAAACTGCTGATAACGCTGAATACAAATGGCCTTGGCCGCTTCACGGGCAGGCTTGAGGTATTCGCGTGGGTCAAACTTGCCGGGGTTTTCGGCAAAGAAGCGGCGAATCGCGCCCGTCATCGCTAAGCGAATATCGGTGTCGATGTTGATCTTGCGTACACCAAACTTAATCGCTGTTTGGATCTCTTCGACAGGTACGCCGTAAGTTTCTTTCATGTCGCCGCCAAACTGGCGAATCTCGGCCAGCAGGTCTTGCGGCACGCTTGAACTGCCGTGCATGACCAAATGGGTATTAGGTAAACGTTTGTTGATTTCTTTGATGCGCGAAATCGACAAGATATCGCCGGTAGGCTTACGCGTAAATTTGTACGCGCCATGGCTTGTCCCAATCGCGATCGCCAAGGCATCTAACTGTGTTTTACGCACGAAGTCAGCCGCCTGCTCGGGATCGGTTAACAACTGATCCATCGTCAGTTTGCCATCAGCACCGTGGCCATCTTCTTTGTCGCCTTCCATGGTTTCGAGTGAACCGAGACAGCCAAGTTCGCCCTCAACCGTCACACCCAACTTATGTGCCATATCGACCACTTGCTTAGTGACAGCAACGTTGTAGTCGTAATCAGCAATCGACTTGCCGTCTTCTTTCAACGAACCATCCATCATCACGCTTGAAAAACCGAGATCGATTGCGCCCTGGCAAATCTTGGGCGATTGCCCATGGTCTTGGTGCATCACGACAGGGATATGTGGATAGGACTCAACGGCCGCCTGAATCAAATATTTAAGAAAGCCCTCGCCCGCATATTTGCGCGCACCTGCAGAGGCCTGCATGATCACTGGGCTGTCGGTTTGAGCGGCTGCCTCCATGATGGCCTGGACCTGTTCGAGGTTGTTCACGTTGAAAGCGGGGATGCCATAACCATGCTCAGCGGCATGATCCAAAAGCTGGCGCATAGAGACGAGTGCCATGAGAAATCCTTTTTTAGAGCAAAATGACGGGATGGAGGATGAATTAATCCGTTATTTTACGGCAGCATGACAGTATTTGCCCTGAAAACACCCCAAATTCGGGTTTCGCCCTATCCAGACAAAATATCGAGATGCTCTGATGCCCGCTAACCACCCAAATCCTGCAATATCCTCAGTTATTTCTTGGGAAAAAGACGGTGAGATTCAGTCACTGCCTTGGCGCTCTGAAAACAACTGGACTCCCCCTAAACGCACTGTTTTAGCCGATGACACGATGACAGCCGATATTGCCTATCGACTGGCAAGCGAAGGCGTCGGCCTGATCTGGACCGGCGACTTTCAAAATGCCCGCCAATTACTGCAAGCGCTGGGTCGGCGCACTGCAAAGCGCCGGGTTAAGTATGCCGAGCAACCCTACCCCGAGCGCTTTCATCAGGTGCGCCTGGCGCGCGCCCAACGCGCCCGGACGCTGGGCATGCTGCTATTGAGCTTTGAACCCCACCACGCCCTGACACTGCGCCGCGCGCCCGAGGTGGCAACCGCCTGCCTGGCAGCGTATGGCGACAACGCCGAACCCTATGTGATGCCCATGACTGAGCTGTTGGGTGTTATCAGCGCCTATGAATGGCGCAAAAAAGGGGTCGAGGTGCCTGCGCTGCAAGACCGGATTCACCCGCACTATGGTGTATTTGCGCCGATTCGCTCTGAGTATTTGGATTTAGTCAGTCAGGCATTTCGGGCGAGCCCTCTGTCGATCGTCACCGCGTTTGACGTGGGCACTGGCACTGGCGTGCTTGCGGCCCTGTTGGTCAAGCAAGGCGTTAAACGCGTGGTGGGCACCGACACCAGCGCACGCGCGCTGTTGTGCGCGCAAGACAACGTCAATCGCCTAAACATGGGCAAGCAAATCACCTTGCAACAAGGTGATTTGTTTCCTGAGGGGCAGGCTGATTTGATTGTGTGTAATCCACCTTGGTTGCCGGGGCGGCCCGCCTCGACGCTTGAACAAGCAGTTTACGATCAAGACCAACATATGTTGCTAGGATTTTTGTCGGGGCTCAGCAAACACTTGGCACCCAAGGGCCAAGGCTGGCTGATTTTGTCGGATCTGGCCGAGCACCTCGGTTTGCGTAGTCGCGCAGCGCTGCTCGCTGCGATCGAGCGAGCAGGCTTGGTCGTGCTCGAACGACTTGATACGCGGCCAATACACCCTAAAGCCAAAGAGGAGGCTGACCCGTTAGCTGATGCACGGCGCGCGGAGATCACTTCGCTTTGGAGGCTGGCTGTCAGCTCATGACGTCAGGTTGAGCCTGATGCATTGAACCTGATGCTGACAAAGCTTGCTCAAGGTCGACTTCGTCAATACGCGACGATGTCGACGCACACTAAGCCGCTGGAGGTCGGCGAGCCGATTTGGGGCGAAAGCCTTTGACCACGGCATCATGCGTTTCAATATAGGGGCCGCCGATCAGGTCAATGCAGTACGGCACGGCGGCAAAAATACCCGACACCACGACACTGCCGTCTTCACGCTTGAGGCCTTCTAGGGTCTCGCTAATCGCCTTGGGCTGCCCAGGCAAATTGATAATGAGGGCCGCGTGGTCTTCGATCTCACGCAACACAGCCACCTGGCGCGATAAGATCGCAGTGGGCACAAACTGCAAGCTAATTTGCCGCATTTGTTCGCCAAACCCGGGCATTTCGCGCGTAGCCACCGCTTGCGTCGCTTCGGGCGTCACATCGCGGCGGGCTGGGCCCGTGCCGCCGGTTGTCAGTACGAGGTGACAACGCTCGATATCCACTAATTCGATTAATACTGCCGAAATCTCTTTGGCCTCGTCTTGAATCAGGCGAGTCACCGTTTGCACGGGAGTTGACACCGCACGCTCAAGCCAAGCCTGCAGCGCTGGGATGCCTTGGTCTTCGTAAACACCTTTCGAGGCTCGGTCTGACACCGAAACGATGCCAACCCGCAGGGTTTCTGAGGTAGCGGTGGGTTGCGTCATAAAAGTTACCTAAACAAGAGCGAGCCAATAAGCCCGTAATTTAACCGAATACGCGGAAATCCTCGACGCTCGGGGGTGGAAATGGCTCGCAAGAGAAACACAAGCGTGCCGCATTCTTAAAACGGATGACCGCGCGCCGACCACGCGCACAGCATCAGCCAAGCGCATGACCACTCAGAAGGCGAGCTACAAAGGCACGAGCCTTCTAGTTAGAACGAACTTGAGCCACATATTAGAACGAACTTGAGCCACATATCTTTTTTATTACAAGTAATATACGGGCACTTTCACGAACGGCGGCCCCATGTTTGATATCTTTACTGGACTCACTCCATGGGTCGCGATCAGTCTGATTCTCGCGCTGACCTTTGTCTTAGCCTTCGAGTTCATCAACGGCTTTCACGACACGGCCAACGCAGTCGCCACCGTGATCTACACCAAAGCAATGCCTGCCAATTTAGCCGTCATCGCCTCGGGTATCTTTAACTTCTTGGGTGTCTTACTCGGCGGTGTGGGCGTGGCCTATGCCATCGTCCATTTGCTGCCAGTCGAACTGCTGATCGATGTCGACACCGGCCGCGGTTTGGTGATGGTGTTTTCGATGCTTACGGCCGCCATCGCCTGGAACTTCGGCACCTGGTTTTTAGGCATTCCAGCGTCAAGTTCGCACACCTTGATTGGTTCGATACTAGGCGTCGGGTTAGCCAATGCCTGGGTCACAAACGCCCCCTTGAGCGAGGGCGTGAACTGGCGCAAAGCGATCGAGATTGGCATGTCACTGGTCGTCTCGCCGCTGGTCGGGTTTCTCATTGCAGGTTTATTTTTAATTTTGCTGAAATACTGGTGGCCACTTTCAAACATGCATGTCACCCCAGGCCAGCGCAAAGAATTGATCGACAAAAAACGGCCTCCCTTCTGGAACCGTGTGGTACTCATCATGTCAGCCATGGGGATGAGCTTTGTCCATGGTTCAAATGACGGGCAAAAGGGCATTGGCCTAATCATGCTGGTGCTGATTGGCATCGTCCCGGCTAAGTTTGTTCTGGACGTGACTGCAACACCCTACGAAATTAAGCGCTCGTACGACGCTGCTCAGCACCTGAGCGATTTTTACGAGCGCAATACGCATACGTTGGGCGAGTTTTTAGCCCTCGACAAAGCCGACCGCCTGCACGACTTACCCAAAGTCTACCGCTGCGATCCAGCAACCACCATGGCCACCATCTCGGCCTTACGTACCACGCTAACTGGCGTGCGTGACTACGAAACCCTCAGCCCTGAAAAACGCATTCAAGTCAGGCGCTATTTACTATGCTTAGACGACACTGCTCGCAAAGTCACTGCCCTGCCAGGCTTACCTAAGCGCGAAAAATCTGATTTACAAAAACTGCGTAAAGATCTGGTTTCTACAACCGAGTACTCGCCCTTTTGGGTGATCTTGCTCGTGGCGCTCGCCTTAGGGATCGGCACCATGATTGGCTGGCGCAGAGTCGTCAAAACAGTCGGTGAAAAAATCGGCAAGCAAGGGATGACCTATGCTCAAGGTATGAGCGCGCAAGTCACCGCAGTCATCGCCATTGGTTTTGCTAACCTTTACAGTTTGCCTGTATCCACCACACACGTCTTGTCTTCAGGGGTCGCGGGCACGATGGTCGCCAACAAAAGCGGGCTACATCAAAGTACTGTACGCACAATTCTGACTGCGTGGGTCTTAACCTTGCCGGCTGCAATGCTGCTGTCGGCCGGATTATTTTGGAGCGCCTCGAAGCTCTTTCTTTGAGCCGCGACCCGCTCAGCGGCTTTGACTCCAGGCCTCGTATAACTTTCTAAATAGGGTATCCAACAAAAAGCCCAGCAGACCGATTAACACCACGGTTGCCATTAGCTCGTGATAAGCCAAGCGATCGCGCGTATCCAAAATAAAATAACCCAACCCTGCCGACACGCCCAACATTTCGCAAGGCACCAGTACAATCCAGACAATACCGATTGCCAAGCGCGTACCAGTCAACACGTGCCCCAAGATACCTGGGATGATCACGCCTTTTAAGGTTTCCCAACCTGTCGCTGACAAACTTTGAGAGAGCTGCAACCAGCGCCGATCAAGCTGACGTACACCGGCAAGCGTATTGAGCATAATGGGCCACATCGCAGCAAAGGCTAATAAAAAATAAACCGGTCGATCACCGACACCAAACGCCATCACCGCGATTGGCATCCACGATAAAGGCGAAACCATTCGTAAAAACTGAAAGGCGGGCGAGAGCGTGGCGTTTGCACCCGCAGAGGCGCCTAGCAGTAAACCTAGAGGCACACCAACCAACAAGGCAAGCCCTAGCCCAATCGCCACACGTTGCAAACTCACAGCGATATGAATCCAGATCTCTGCACCCTGCAACAGGCTCGCGAGGGTCAGCAATGAAGGCCCCGGCGCAAAGCGTTGACCCATTGAGCCGGCCGCTGAAAACGGCACCGTCAGCAACCACCACAGCCCGACTAATAGAACAATACCCGTAAGGCCCTGCAGCACACGCCAAGCGGTGTGCGTTTTTTGCTGAGCGACCATTAGACCTCGATCACTTCTTGACGCACGTAACCGGGGGCTTGACCAAACTTTGCCATGCCGCCCACTGCTTCAATCGCGCGCCTGACAAAACGATCATCGACCAACTGCGCGGCAGCGGTCTTACCATCTAGTGTGGCTAAGAAGCTACGATCCGCTTCAATCACGGTATTTTGTAAGCGTGCAACGAGCTCTTCGGTATAACTGGGATAAGGATAAGGTTGAAAATCGATGCGCTTGTCTTGCCAATCTGCATGACGAATCGCTTTAGACGACAGATACGATTCGCGATCACTTGCGGCGGGCGCCAGCACTTTACTCAATACCGGTAAGGCATGAGGCGTGTAGCGATTTGCGCCTTCTTTGGACAGCAGTTGGGCCGTCTCGGCCCGATTGTCGCGAATCCATAATTGAGCACGCACAATCGCATCGACCACCTTCTGTGACCACTCTGGGCGCTGCTCAAGATCGCGCTCGTGCATAAACACTGTGCAGCATGCATGATTGCGCCAGACATCACCGGTAAAGCGCAGCACCTTGCCAATCCCCATCGTTTCAGCCAACGCATTGAAGGGCTCGGCCACAATGTAGCCAGCGATATTACGCGACGCTAACGCCGGTGGCATATCTGAGGGCGCCATCACGACTAAGTTCACTTCGTTGGCGGCGGGCTGCCCCCCTTGTTTACGCGATACGGGCTCTAAGCCTGCGTCGCGTAGCATGGCCTGCAGCACTACGTTATGAATCGAATACCAAAAAGGGATCGCTACCGTTTTGCCACCTAGCGCTTTGAGCTCGTTAATTTCGGGCAGCACGGTCAGGCCTGAACCACCGACGTGGTTCCAGGCGACGACTTTAGCCGGCACCTTGCTGCCAAAGCGCGCCCATACCGTCATGGGCGATAAAAGATGCACGACATTGACTTGGCCAGCAATAAACGCTTCGATCAGTTGCGCCCAACTGCGCAACATCGTGGGTTTTTCAACGTCGACGCCAGCGTCTTTAAAGAAACCGTTGTGATGCGCCACCAGCAGAGGCGCAGCATCGGTAATGGGCAGATAACCAATACGCACTGGGCCATTGGCAGCAGGTTGAGCCTGCGCATTAAAGGCAGACAACAAAGGCGCCGCGCCCGCAGCCGTAAATAAACTTGCTAATTTGAGCATCTCGCGACGCGAGACATGTTCAAGACACATCGACTAATTCCTTGAGTGCAGTTGGCGCCGGCGCTGAAGCTGGCTTAGGGTGCAACGCACGTTGCAGCGTTCGTAAAATTTCAATGCGGAGTTGGCCGAGTTCTTCAACGAGCTCATCTCGCGGCTGGGGATAACTCAGGCGCCATTCACCCACGCAGTGGGCCGGTGCTCCACCTAACAACACGATACGATCCGCAACTTGCAAGGCTTCATCGATATCGTGCGTAATTAACACCGCTGCTGTGCCTAAATCATTACGCAAGGTCAGCAAGAGTTTTTGCATCGCCGTGCGAGTCACTTCATCTAGCGCACCAAACGGCTCATCTAACAGGATCACCTCGGGCTGTCGGGCCACGCAGCGCGCAAGCGCGGTACGTTGCGCCATGCCACCCGAGAGCTCTGAGGGCATCAACAAACGTGCATGTTCTAAACCGACCTCACGAATGGCAACATCGATACGTTGCTTTTTTTCGGCTGCGGTCAAGCGTGGCTGATGTTTGAAATCTAGCCCAAAGCCTACATTTTTTTCAAGCGTCAACCAAGGCAGCAGGCTGGGATCTTGGAAGGCCATCGCGACACGCGGATGGGTACCGGTCAAAGGCAAGCCATCGACCAAGACAGAGCCCTGAGTGGGCGGCTGCAAACCCGCCAACACACGAAGCAGGCTAGATTTTCCGACACCGCTGGGGCCTAAAATCGCTACGATTTCACCTGCTGCAACGGTCAGATCTAGCCCGCTGATCAAGGGTGCAGTCGCACCATAGCGCAAACCCAGGCCTTTGGCCTCTAAAACAAAATCATCGTGTTTGGTAATCGGCGCAAGCATCTCAATCCAGCCTCGTCATCCCCGCCAAGCGGGTTGGGACTGGAAGTTTAAGGTGGCCTCTTTATTTCTTAAACGACTAATGCGTCATTTGCTTATTACCATTGAGAGTCATTTGCTTATTACTACCGCCTCAACTGCAACCTTAAGTCGCGTACCTCTTGCATTAAATCTGCCATCAAAGCCGCGGCGTCGAGGTTGACTTCAAAGTCGCGCTGCAGGCGTGCAACTTGTCGCGCACGAGCGACCGCCGCGCTTGCAAAGACCCACCCCTCAGGCGGTGCACTCTGCCGCAAGGCTGGCAAGACGCCATGCTCAACAAGTGTCATCACCCACTCAATCTGTTGCTCACAACATTGCGCCAACTCATGGATGGTGACAGGAGCCTGGTCGTCGACCACGACCGCAGTACAAATCGTGATTTGGGTCATGCTGAAACTCCTAGGTGGGCGCGCGGATTAAACGCCGCGGCCTTTGCCAACTGTTCATAGGCTGCACGTGTTTGCTCGTTGTCTGCCGAGGGCCAAACAATGTCGAGCACCAGATACAAGTCACCGGGCGGGTCGCCCGGCAAGCCTTTGCCACGCAGGCGTAATTTGCCGCCCTGTTTGCTGCCTGCAGCAATCGTGACCTCAACCGCTCCGGCGAGTGTCGGCGCATGCACCTGACCGCCTAATGCGGCCTCCCAGGGTGTCACAGGAAGTTTCATGCTCAGGTCGCGACCATTGCTCTGATACAGCGCGTGCGCCGCAAAATGCACGGTTAAGAACAGATCTCCGGGTGCACCACCACCTTCACCCGGCATCCCCTGCCCCGCTAACCGAATCATTTGCCCAGCCTTCACGCCGGCGGGGATCTTGACACTTAGCGTGCGATTCACCAAGTGAGGCCGCCCCTGTGCATCAAGTTGCACCGAACGCAAGCCTAGTTCGCGGGTGGCGCCTGCAAAACTATCTTCAAACGAAATCTCGATATCAGCGTGGTGATCTTCGCCGCGTAACGATTGCGCATGACCTTGACCTGAGTCAAAACCTTGACCGCGCCCTTGAGCGCGGCGCTGTTGCTCGGCCTGTTTAAACAAGCCTGCCATAAAGTCTTGAAACTCAGCCTGATCAGGCCCCTCGCCTTGCGCCCCCGAAAACTCAAATCCTCGATCCCAACCAGGCCCGGGGCTTGCACCGTTTGGCCCAGACACGCCGGCCGCTAACCCATCATAGGCAGCACGCTTCTCAGCGTCACGCAGCACATCATTGGCCTCGTTCAGATCGCGCATGCGCGCCTCAGCATCAGCCTCTTTGCTGACATCAGGGTGATACTTGCGGGCAAGCTTGCGATACGCCTTGCGGATGTCATCCTGCGAAGCTTCGCGTGGCACTTCTAAAATCTTGTAGTAGTCTTTGAATTCCATATGCGCGGCGGCACAAGGCTCGCCAAAAGGGTGGACACCCTTTCACAATGGGGCTAAAACCTTAAAAACTCAAGGGATATTATGCAAATAAACAATATTCCGTTTGGCACGACAGACTGGTCAAGCGTTGAAGTCACCGAGCACCCCGGCACCACTGGCAAAGCCCTTTGGCGCACACGCCAATTTGGCGCGATTCGGGTGCGCATGGTTGAGTACAGTGCGGGATACCTAGCTGACCACTGGTGCGAAAAAGGCCATATCTTGCTGTGCCTGTCTGGCACCTTGCATACCGAGCTTAAAGACGGTCGGCATTTTGACTTGACGCCAGGCACCAGCTATCAAGTCGCGGATCATGCCGAACCGCATCAATCGTCAACCACCACTGGGGCAACACTTTTTATTGTGGATTAACCGACCTAGGCGTCAAACTTTACCCTGCAGAGCAGGGAGGATGTCAACCGACAGCCTATGCAAACTCGAGTCTTGGCAAAAGCTCACGGCGTTTTAGGTGGGTCGACTCTTTATCGGCGGTCGACCCACAGTCAGTGTGAACTTACGCTTTTTCAGTCGCCTTAACCGGCCGCGCGCTGTTGAAGAATCTCAACTGCCGGCAAGGTCTTGCCCTCTAAAAACTCTAGAAAAGCACCGCCCCCAGTCGAGATATAGCCAACCTTATCCGTGATCCCAAACTTGGCAATCGCGGCTAACGTGTCACCACCCCCAGCAATTGAAAACCCAGCAGAATCAGCGATGGCGTGCGCCACAACTTCGGTGCCGTTCGCAAAGGCGTCAAACTCGAACACACCCAAAGGGCCGTTCCAAACAATGGTGCCTGCTTGCTTTAAGATCGCCGCCAACTGCGCCGAGGTTTGCGGCCCAATATCAAAAATCAAATCGTCAGCCAATACATCCTTAGCTGACTTTGCTGTAGCCTGAGCCTGCGCCGAAAACTCTTTGGCACACGCCACGTCTGTCGGGATTGGCACCGCCGCGCCGCGCGCCTGCATTTTTTCCATCACGGCTCGCGCTTGATCCAATTGATCAGGCTCAGCCAACGACTTGCCGATCGGCAAGCCTGCGGCCAACATAAAGGTGTTGGCAATACCGCCACCCACAATCAACTGATCGACCTTGTCTGCCAGTGACTGCAAAATCGATAGCTTGGTCGAGACCTTAGAGCCACCCACAATCGCGACCAACGGACGCTTAGGTGCCAACAGAGCACGCCCCAGGGCTTCAAGTTCAGCCTGCAGCAACGGGCCTGCGCAAGCGATGGGTGCAAACTGAGCAATGCCGTGTGTGGTGGCTTCAGCGCGATGCGCTGTGCCAAACGCATCGTTCACATACACGTCGCATAACGCGGCCATTTTTTTAGACAACGCAGGGTCGTTCTTTTTTTCGCCCTTGTTGACCCGGCAGTTTTCAAGCAAGACCACTTGCCCTGGGGCAACAGTGACACCATCCACCCAGTTTTGCACCAAGATCACTGGCATCCCCATTAATTCAGTCAAGCGCTTGGCAATCGGTGCAAGTGAATCTTCAGGGTTAAGCGTACCCTCGGTCGGGCGCCCCAGATGCGACGTCACCATCACAGCGGCACCCGCATCGAGCGCCAACCGAATTCCAGGGACAGAAGCACGAATACGCGTGTCTTCGGTGATGTTGCCCGCATCATCAAACGGTACATTCAAGTCAGCGCGAATGAACACGCGCTTGCCAGCGAGCTTGCCGGCCTGAGCTAATCCAGAGAGAGTTCGAACAGTCGTCATAAGATCCAACGCAAAGAGAACAAAAAATATCAGTCACAAAACATGCAAAGCGTACTAGGCAATATGCACTCGTTTCAGATGACCCCTAAGCAAAGAGGCCCCGAAGGGCCTCTTGTTCGTACGCGGCAATTATTTTGCCGTCATCAACGCAATCGTCGTGTCGAGCATACGGTTGCTAAAGCCCCACTCGTTGTCATACCAAGACGACACTTTAACGAGCGAACCTGACACCTTGGTCAGAGTCGAGTCAAAGTTGCTTGAGGCTGGATTGTGATTGAAGTCGATCGAAACAAGCTGCTCAGTTTGATACGTCAGGATGCCTTTGAGCTTGCCTTCAGAGGCAGTCTTCAAAATCGCATTGACTTCGTCAACAGTCGTATCGCGCTTAGCGATAAACGACAGGTCAACAAGCGACACATTGATCGTGGGCACGCGAATCGCGAAACCATCAAGCTTGCCATTGAGCTCGGGCAATACCAAACCTACGGCAACAGCAGCACCAGTTTTGGCGGGGATCATGCTCATGGTGGCCGAGCGTGCACGGCGCAGATCTTCGTGATACACGTCGGTCAGCACTTGGTCGTTGGTATAAGAGTGAATCGTTGTCATCAACCCGGTCACCACACCAAGGGCTTCGTGCAACGGCTGCACCAAGGGGGCCAGGCAGTTAGTGGTGCAAGAGGCATTCGAAATCACAGTGTCTGAGCTTTTCAGCACGCCATGATTGACGCCATACACAATGGTTGCATCGACATCTTTTCCGCCAGGCGCTGAAATAATGACTTTTTTAGCGCCACCTTTGATGTGAGCCGAGGCTTTTTCTTTAGTCGTAAAGAAGCCCGTACACTCGAGCACGACGTCAACCTTGAGTTCGCCCCAGGGCAATTCAGCTGGGTTGCGATTGGCGAGTACACGAATCTTGTCGCCGTTAACCACCATGAAATCACCATCAACGCCAACCGTGCCAGAGAACTTGCCGTGGGCGGTGTCATATTGTGTGAGATGGGCGTTGGTCTTAGGATCACCCAAGTCGTTAATGGCTACGATTTGAATATCGTGCTTTTTGCCGCCCTCGTAATGTGCACGCAAAATGTTACGGCCGATACGGCCATAGCCGTTAATAGCAACGCGAATCGTCATGATATGTCGAGCTCCTGATTATTTGAAATTTATAAAAGATTTTTTACCGCTTGGGCGACTTTTTCTGCCGTCAAGCCAAAATGCTTAAACAGCTCTCCGGCGGGTGCTGACTCACCGTAAGTGTCGAGGCCAATCACCGCACCCTCAAGCCCAACGTACTTGTGCCACAACCCTGTCACACCTGCTTCGACCGCAACGCGCGGCATCCCCTTGGGCAACACCGAAGCGCGCCAGGCAGCATCTTGCTGATCAAACACATCCGTGCTTGGCATCGACACCACGCGTACCGCAATACCCTCGGTGGCTAACAGTTTTTGTGCATCGATCGCAATCGCCACTTCTGAACCTGTTGCAATGATCGCAGCCTTTGCCATGGCAGCATCTTGCAAAACATAACCACCACGCGCCACTTGTTTTAACGTTTCGGCGCTGCGCGCGACAAACGGCAAGTTTTGACGAGACAACAACAAAGCCGTCGGGCCGCCTGCATGCACGTCCATCCCAATACTGCTCGGGCGACTCACCGCAGCCAACCACGCCACGGTGGTTTCGACGGTATCGCAAGGGCGCCACACCGACAGGTTAGGAATCAAACGTAGACTGCTGGCGTGTTCAACCGATTGATGAGTTGGGCCGTCTTCACCCAAACCAATTGAGTCGTGCGTAAACACATGCACAACACGTTGCTTCATCATAGCCGCCATGCGCAGCGCATTGCGTGAATAGTCAGAGAAGGTCAAGAACGTGCCGCCAAAGGGCAAGTAACCCCCATGCAAGGCCATACCATTCATGATGGCTGCCATACCAAATTCACGTACGCCATAATTGATGTGACGGCCAAACTGAAGGCCTGCTGCGCCTGCCCGCACGGGCACTACACCCTTCCAGTCAGTAAAGTTCGACCCTGTCAGGTCGGCAGAACCACCCAGCATCTCGGGTAACAACTCAACCAAAGCAGTAATCGCTTGCTGCGAGGCCTTACGTGAGGCCACGGTTTCGGCTTTGTCTTGCGTCGCGTTCAAAAGCGTCTGTGCGGCGTTGGCAAAATCAGCAGGCAATTCACCGCGCATGCGACGTGTAAATTCGCGCGCCTCGTCGGGAAACTGGCTCGAATAAGCATCGAACTTTTTTTGCCAGGCAGCCTGCGCCTGCGCACCGACAACGCGCTGATCCCAACCTTGGTAGACGGCTTCAGGGATTTCGAAAGGCGCATGCGGCCAGTTAATCGCTGTGCGGGTACGAGCGATTTCGTCTGCGCCTAGCGGGGAACCGTGAACTTTGTCTGTGCCAGCAACGGTCGGTGCGCCTTTACCAATCACTGTGCGACAAATAATTAAAGACGGGCGGGCCTGCGCCACGCCTGTCAGGCGGGCCTGTTTGATGGCCTGATCCACCGCCGCAACATCATGGCCATTGGCCACGCGCAGGACGTTCCAGCCGTAGGCCTCAAAGCGCCTGGCCGTGTCATCGGCGAACCAGTTTTCAACCTTACCGTCGATCGAAATCCCGTTATCGTCATACAAAACAACCAATTTGCCCAAACGCAACGTGCCCGCTAACGAACCCACTTCATGCGAAATACCTTCCATCAGGCAGCCATCACCGACAAAGGCATAGGTGTGATGGTCAACAAGCTTATGTTCAGGGCGGTTAAATTCAGCGGCTAACAGTGCCTCTGCCAGCGCCATGCCAACGGCATTGGCCAAACCCTGCCCCAGTGGGCCCGTAGTTGTTTCAATGCCAGGCGTGATGCCAACTTCGGGATGACCGGGAGTTTTAGAGTGCAACTGCCGAAATTTGCGTAACTCTTCTAGTGGCAGGTCGTAGCCTGTCAGGTGCAAAAGCGCGTAAATTAACATCGAGCCATGACCGTTTGACAACACAAAACGATCGCGATTGGCCCAGGCGGGGTCAGCGGGGTTATGACGCAAGTGGCGCGTAAACAGCGCTTGCGCCATTTCGGCCATCCCCATGGGGGCACCCGGATGCCCAGAGTTGGCTTGCTGGACCGCGTCCATAGCAAGGGCTCGAATTGCATCAGCCAATTTAACGGGGACAGCAGTATTTGAGTTCATGCGATGTGTCCCGCCCAAACAGGCACAGGAAAAATAGGTTACAAAACCTAGGAGTTTAGCACCCGTATAATCCCGCACATTCTCCCTGAGCGACCTGATGGCTGACCCCCGCTTTTACTGCCCCGAACCGGTTTTTGCCGGGCAAGAAATCGTGCTGCCAACGCCCCTGGCGCATCACATCCGCGTCAGGCGACTGGAAACCGGCGATACGGTGGTGTTATTTGACGGCCGAGGCGGGGAAATTGCGGGAACACTCAACGTTGAAGGCAAAAAAGCCCTGGTTCTGCTTGGGCAACACAGCCCCAAAGAGGCCGAACTGTGCGGAGAAATCACCTTAATCCAAGCGCTGCCTTCGGGCGACAAAATGGATTGGATTATCGAAAAAGCCGTCGAGTTGGGAGTGCACAGGGTGATTCCTGTTGCAGCGCAACGCAGCGTACTTAAGTTGTCGGGGCCCAGGCTAACGAAGCGCCTCGAACACTGGCATGGCGTCATTGCGTCAGCCTCTGAGCAGTGCGGCCGTAACCGTTTGATGCACCTCAGCGCCCCGCAAAGCCTCGAGCAGGCCATCGCCACCACCGCACCAGAGCACCGCCTGCTTTGTGACCCCGAGGCCGCTCACACGCTTGCAGAGTATGTTGCAGCAAACCAACAAGAGCAAAAACAGATGAATGCCCTGAGCCTGCTGATTGGCCCAGAAGGTGGCTGGAGTCCCGAGGAGACTGCTGCCGCTTCGCGACAGGGCGTGACAAAGATAAAGTTTGGCTTAAGGGTGCTGCGCACCGAGACAGCCGGACTGGCTTTAGTGGCCGCAACCACCGCGCTGCTAAGCTGGTAGCCGGCACTCGCGCCACGTTTAGACGTTTAGACGTTTATACGTTTACGTGGCGCGGCGGTTGCTCTGACTACTATAGTCGCGGCAGCAGTGCTGCCAACGCGTTAAGACGGCTCATCGCTCCAGTTATTGACCACGCCTGGCTTGTCATCAGGGTGTTTACCAGCATGCTGGATCCCAAAGATAAACACGCGACCATTTTCTCGCGCAAACCCAACGGCATCGTTTAACACCTGCATGAACTGCACACCGTCCATGACGATGGCTGGGTCGGCAGAGTGAAGCTTTTCAAAGACCAACACCAGGCCTTCTTTTTGATCGAGCAAACTATCGCACAGGCAATCAAAAAACGAGTCAAAACTTGAACCAAAGAACTGCGGGTAGTCGACCGCCTTCACGACTGCACGAAACACCGCCGAGCGGCTACGCGCCTTATCGCACTGGGCGACACACCAAGCCAGCCCCTTGTCGGCCGCTGCCCCCGCAAGCAAATCGCTCCCGGTGTCAGGATCAAAATCCCCGCCGTTGCGCAACAGCTGCTTTAATTTTGGATCAACCGCCTTACTCATTTCAGAGGGCTCCTAGGACAAGGCCATAAGTGTGTCGTGTAGTTTTAGCATACGACAACATGTTGAACCTAGTCGATGGTTAATTATTCGCAGTCAATAGCAAAAAAATAATGGATTGAAACAAATTAAAGCAACTTGGCTTGATGCTGTCCAAGTGAGGGGTCGTTGGCCTCAACCACCGTAAGCGCTGTCATATTGACGATTCGACGCACTGTCGCGCTCGTGGTCAGTATGTGCACCGGTGCGTTCGCGCCCAACAAGAAGGGCCCAACCGCCACGTTGCCGCCAGAAATAGTTTTAAGCAAGTTATAGGCAATATTGCCAGAGTCAACATTTGGGCACACCAACAAATTCGCCGATCCTTTTAAGGTAGAAGACGGCAAAATCTTCATTCGCAGCGCCTCGTCTAAGGCGCAATCACCATGCATCTCACCGTCAACCTCAAGCTCGGGAGCCTGCTCTCGAATCAACGCAAGAGCCAGTTGCATTTTGGCACCTGAGGCCGAACTGCCCGAACCAAAATTTGAACGTGAAAGTAAGGCAACCTTGGGCACCAAATTTAAACGTCGCATTTGCGCGGCTGCCGAGATCGTAAACTCGGCAATTTGCTCAGCCGTTGGGTCGTCATTGACGTGTGTATCGACCAATGCCAACGTTTGCTCGGGCAACAACAAAATATTCATCGCGGCGTAAGTCGAGGTGCCCTGCTGCTTTCCAATGATTTGATCGATATACCGCAGATGATCGGCATAACCGCTGACGGTGCCGCAAATCATGCCATCAGCATCGCCCATTTTGACCATCGAGGCACCAATCAAGGTTAAACGGCGTCGCATTTCAACGCGGGCCATTTCTTTGGTCACGCCACTGCGACTCATTTTTTCCCAGTAGGCTGTCCAGTATTGATGGAAGCGCGGGTCAAAATCTGGATTGGTCACCTCGACATCTTCACCCAAGCGCAAGCGCAAGCCAAACTTTTCAATACGGGCTTTCAACACCTCAGGGCGTCCCACCAAGATAGGTTTGGCCAGCTTTTCGTCGACGATCACTTGCACCGCACGCAAGACTCGTTCATCTTCGCCCTCGGTGAACACGATCCGCGCCCGGCCACCTGAACGAACATGCGATTTGGCACCCGCGAACAGAGGCTTCATGAAAGCGCCCGAGCGATAGACAAACTGCTCGAGCTGCTCGACATAACCCTCTAAGTCAGCGATTGGACGAGTCGCCACCCCGCACTCCATCGCGGCCTTAGCCACGGCGGGGGCGATACGTACAATCAATCGCGGATCAAAAGGCTTGGGAATGAAGGAATTCGGGCCAAACGCCACATCATATTGACCGTAGGCGGCTGCAACCACCTCGCTTTGCTCTTCTTGGGCAAGCTTGGCAATCGCCACGACCGCGGCTTTTTCCATTTCGCGCGTAATCGTCGTGGCACCGACATCAAGCGCGCCTCGAAAAATATACGGAAAACACAAGACGTTGTTGACCTGATTGGGATAGTCAGAGCGGCCTGTAGCCATCACAATATCGTCACGCACCGCGTGTGCCTCGGCGGGCAAGATCTCTGGATTGGGGTTGGCCAGCGCCAAAATCAACGGTTTGGCGGCCATCACTTTGACCATCTCGGGCTTGAGCACACCGCCGGCCGATAAGCCTAAAAATACATCTGCACCGCCAATGATATCGGCTAGTTTGCGTGCCTCGGTTTTTTGCGCAAAACGTGTTTTATCGGGGTCCATCAAAACCGTGCGGCCCTCGTAGACCACGCCCTCAATATCTGACACCCAAATATTCTTAAGCGGCAAGCCAAGATCGACCATTAAATCAAGGCATGCTAATGCGGCGGCCCCTGCGCCCGACACAACGACTTTGACTTGCTTGATATCTTTACCAACAACTTCTAAGCCGTTAATAAAGGCGGCCGATACGCAAATCGCGGTGCCGTGCTGATCGTCATGAAACACGGGGATACGCATACGGTCGCGCAACTTACGCTCGACCACAAAGCACTCGGGCGCCTTGATGTCCTCAAGGTTGATTCCACCGAAGGTTGGCTCAAGGCCCGCAATAATCTCGACAAGTTTGTCTGGGTCTTGTTCGTTGATCTCGATATCAAACACATCAATGCCAGCAAATTTCTTAAACAATACCGCTTTACCTTCCATCACAGGCTTTGAGGCCAAGGGGCCGATATTGCCCAAGCCTAGCACCGCCGTGCCGTTGGTGATCACGCCCACAAGATTGCCGCGCGCCGTATAACGAAAAGCGTTTGCTGGATCTAACACAATTTCTTCGCAGGCCGCAGCAACACCGGGTGAGTACGCCAACGCTAAATCGCGCTGATTGGACAGCGTTTTAGTCGGGGTCACCGAGATTTTGCCGGGACGACCCTGCTCGTGATACTCAAGCGCGGCCTGACGAAAGGTTTTTTCCATGGTGCTCTGCTAATGAACGATTTAAGAAGTCGATTCTAGCCCCTTTAGGTGAGAGTTTGAACCGAATACCCCCAATGGATCAAGGATGTACTTGAGTTCTTGGTCAAGGTGTGAAGCAAGCTGCAACAGTGGCGCGCGCGCGCCCCCTTTTTGGGCGACCACCCCCTCCTCAAACTGACGCGTTGAAGCTTGACCTTGCTCTGCGTCTCGCCCCCTCACTTGTTCGCTATCCCGCTGCCTGTTTCGCTCAACATCTTGCACCGAACGCTGGGGATGACAAACAGCGTCAGGCCGCTTAAGCCAGAGCGCTTGCACCCAGCCTAATCTGCCTTGATGTCCAAACAGCACTTGCGCAAGATTGGGCTCGTGAGTAGCAGTTGCAATCAGAGCATCCAGCCGGTAGCAAGCTGGCCATGGAATCACCTGCGCGCAGCGCTGTGCAGCGTCTGAGCCAGCTAGCTCAAACAGTTTAGGTACCAACCGCTGCACGGTCAGGCTTCGCAGCGGCGCTTGCGCATTGGACCCAAAAGGGCCAAGCACCTCAACCGTGCCATCCGCCAACAACACTTCTGCGCGCTCAACGAGCCGAACTGCCTCTGGCATGCTCAACCCTAGCGCGCACCCACCCTCTCGCCCACCCGTCTCCCAGGGTCGCTCGGACGAAGGTGTTTCGTCTCTTCGCGCAGCACCTGATACCTTGCCACGCACAGTTTCGGGCCAGGCAAACCACTGTGCCAACGACAGCTCAGGAGGCAGATCCATCCCCGCAAAAACGCCCGTTTCTTTAAGTTGCTCTACCGTGCAGCCAGCATCAGCCCGCCACACACCAGCGTGCGAATCGACCAGAGACAATGTCGCCCCTGCGGGTTGCGGCGACACCCAAAGCGTCGCTTGCGTGCGGGCAGTGGGGAGTTCGCTCCCCTCTAACATCAGTGCCACGCGATATTCTTGGCACAAGGCACGCGCATGCGCGACATCCTCGAGGCGAACCGGCTTAAGCCAAGCCTGCGGCGCCTCGGCAGGCATGGTGGTCGAAGGCGCTGTGCGCACGCTCCCTAAACACGTCCGCTCAAGCCGTGCGCAAAACTGCTCAAAAGGCGAGGCCGGTGTGCGGCGCCCCATTAAAAAAGCACGTCGAGATGTTGGCGTAACCACTACAATTCAGCCTCTTACGGAGAGTTAGGTCATGACAGTTCTTGCAACACGCACCGCCGATACCGTGACCTTTCACGCGGTCGAACTTTTTAAACAAGCCACAGCTTTACAACGCAGTGGCATCGACATTATCAGCCTTGGCGTCGGAGAACCCGACTTTACCGCAGCCCCGCAAGTGATCCAAGCCATGCAACTCGCTGCGCAGTCTGGCAAAAGTGGCTACTCGCCCCCTGCTGGCTTGCCCGAACTCAGAGAAGCGATCGCTGGGTACTACACCACACAACTTGGCGCAACAGTCGACCCCAACCGGGTCATCGTGACCTCGGGCGCAAGCGGCGCACTGTTACTGGCCGCGATGGCACTGGTCAACCCCGGCGACGAAGTCTTGATGCCCGACCCCTGTTACCCACCCAATCGCAACTTTGTTGGTGCGGCCGGTGGCACCACAAAACTCATCCCCACCACCATCGCCAACCGTTTTCAGCTGTCAGACACCGACATCGAGCAACACTGGGGGCCAGCCACACGCGGTGTCTTGATCGCCTCGCCAAGTAACCCCACTGGCACCTCAATCCCGCGTGACGCCCTCACCCGACTGATCAAACAAGTTCATGCACGCAACGGTTTTGTGATGATGGACGAAATTTATTTAAGCCTGTCATACGATGGTGCACGTCAATCTGCACTTGCCATCGACGACAACCTTATTATCCTGAATAGCTTTTCAAAGTATTTCAATATGACGGGCTGGCGCCTGGGCTGGATGATTGTGCCAACCCACATGGTTGAACCAATCGAAAAAATGGCAGCGAGCTTAGCAATTTGTGCGCCCACGCTCGCGCAACACGGCGCCATCGCGTGCTTCAGCCCTGATGCCTTGGCACTGTTTGAGCAGCGTCGCGAAGCCTTCAGGCAACGTCGTGATTTTCTGGTACCCGCCCTGAAAGCCTTAAACATTGGGGTACCCGTGACGCCCGACGGCGCATTTTATGTCTACGGCGACATTTCAGCGCATTCGCCAGACAGCAGCGCTTTTTCGGCGGCACTATTAAGGGGCGCGCGCGTTGCCGCGGTGGCAGGTTTAGACTTTGGGCCCGCCCATGCTGCACACACCATGCGCTTTGCGTACACCACCGGGCTTGAACGCCTGCAAGAGGCGATCCATCGTATGAAGATGTTTTTGGGCTAACCAAGAGGCAGCCTGAAGACCTTGAGGATCAATGCTGACACTCAGTCTTTTAGCGCGATCGAACCTGCGAGCGCTAGACGTCGGCGCTCTGACAGCACTTTTTCTGTATAGCCGCCGTCGGCGTTCGGACCACTCGCGCCGCAATAGCAAAGCAACCCACCTGCGACCGACCCCCGTGTGCGGATGCAATACGCCAAAATAAACGCACCGACGCGAATATTAGCGACCGGGTTAAACACCATCGTTTCGCCGCGTCCAAGCTGAGTGAATTTATCGCGATGGATGCTCATCATGACTTGCATCAGCCCAGTCGGGCCACCGACCTGACCGCCCGCGTACGGATTAAAACGTGACTCCGTCGCGATGATCGCTAACAGCAGCAGAG
>CANCMG010000025.1 GCA_947378965.1 Alcaligenaceae bacterium
TTTTTTGCCTTATCAATATTGAACTCATACTTGGGAAGGTCGGTTGAGTGAAAGGTCGTGACCTGCGAGGGAATTGGACTGACCGCAGGTTGACCATAACCAAGCCAAACAACTTGGGTCATCCGTGCGCGATCAATTGCATGCGCGATGGCCTGTCGTACTCGTACGTCATTAAGAGGCGGTTTGCGCAGATTGACCTCCATCAGCATGTAGGGCGACATGTAAGCGTATCCGCGCGTTTCAATACTGAGTGCGGGATTTTTCGCAATACGTGGCATGTCGGTCAGTGGTACGGGGCTGAGCCCACCAATATGACCTTCGCCGGTTTCAAAGCTCGCTGCGCGCGCCGAGGCGTCGCTGATGATTCTGAACACGATACGCTGCAGGCTTGGTTTACCTGCTTGCCAGTAGTCGGCATTTTTCTCAAGTAGGATGTAGTCGCCTTTTTTCCATTCTTTGAATACGAAGGGGCCCGTACCCACCGGTTTACTGATGTTGGGGTTGGCAGAGGGGTCTGTGCCTGCGAAGAGATGTTTAGGCACCATGGGTGACTCGTAGCTTGAGGCCAGAGCTGTCAGCATAGGAGGTGCCGGTTGGCTAAGTTTAATCACGGCAGTGAGAGGATCAGGCGTTTCGACCGCTGTAACTTTTGCGAAAGCCGAGCGCCCACGCGGATGAACCTTTTTAAGCACCTCAAGAATTGTGTAGCTAACATCTGCCGAGGTAAATGGCTGGCCATCATGCCACTTAACGTTTGGACGGAGCTTAAAAGTATAGGTCAGCCCATCTGGACTAATGTCCCAAGCTTGAGCCAAGAGAGGTTGCGGCTTGAGTTCGTTGTCGAGGTACAGTAAGCCTTCCATCACCTTTGAGGTAACCATCCCCATCTGTAGGGCGGTGTTGATGGCGGTTAACAAAAACGGTGGTTCGGGTGACAAGACAAATTTGAGTGTGCCGCTGTCAATGTCCGCGGCGCTTTGTGCTTGGACGGGGTACCCCAACAACGCGCCGCTCAGCATTAGCAGCGAGGCAAGCGCGCGTTTAAAAGAATGGATAATCGTGGTCGTCATGGGAAACCCTCTTTTCAGTACGTTGAACGCTGAACGCTAGGATCTGCTCACTTTTGGTGAGCAGATCTAGCAATTAAGTTTCAGTATGAAAAGTCAGGTCACGAGCGTCTTTCAAAATCCGCTCGCTTCATTTCAAAATCAGAACAGTTGACCTGAGGGGTCAACTGTTTGGCAATCTTAACTGGATTTGATATGCCGGTTTAAGCCACTTAGCACCGCCTTGAATGACGCCGTGACGATATCGCGGTCGATTCCGACCCCAAAGCCAGTTGGGCTATCACCCACGCGCGCTTCAACATAGCAGGCCGCGCGAGTATCGGTACCGGTGCCAATCGCGTGCTCGTGGTAATCCATGATGCGAACGGGGATGCCCAGGCAATCAACGAATGCAGAAATTGCACCATCGCCCGTGCCTTTCAGCACACGACGTACGCCCTCGACTTCGAATTCTGCCTCGATCGTAAAGTGCTTGCCTTCTGCCGCACTTGGGTCACCAGTGATGCTATGTTTGATGAGTTTCCAGGGCTCGGTTTGTGTCAGATACTCGGTATTGAAAATTGTGTAGACGGCCTCAGCGGTGACTTCGCGACCGGTTTCATCGGTGACGCGTTGAATCGCACGGCTAAACTCAATTTGTAAACGGCGTGGCAAGGCTAAGCCATGCTCTTGCTCGAGCAGGTATGAGACACCGCCTTTACCGGATTGGCTGTTGACGCGAATCACGGCGTCGTAGCTGCGACCCAGATCGGCGGGGTCGATTGGTAAGTAAGGGACTTCCCAGATGGCATCGGCTTTTTGTACGGCAAAGCCTTTTTTGATCGCATCTTGGTGCGAACCCGAGAAGGCTGTGAAGACCAAGTCACCGGCATAAGGATGACGTGGGTGTACGGGCAACTGATTGCAAAATTCAACGCAGCGACGCACCTCGTCGATATCTGAAAAATCAAGACCAGGGTGAATGCCTTGGGTGTAAAGATTTAAGGCCAAGGTGACCAGGTCGACATTGCCTGTGCGCTCGCCGTTACCAAACAAACAGCCCTCGACGCGATCGGCCCCAGCCATTAAGCCTAACTCGGCTGCTGCGACCGCAGTGCCACGATCGTTGTGCGGGTGCAAGCTGACAATCACTGAATCACGCTGATGCAGATTGTTATGCATGTATTCGATTTGATCGGCATACATATTTGGCGTGGTGGCCTCGATGGTGGCCGGCAAGTTATAAATAATTTTTTTCTGAGGCGTTGGTTTGTACAGAGCGGTCACTGCGTTGCAAACCTCAAGTGCGAAGTCGGGCTCGGTAGTGCTGAACACTTCGGGCGAGTACTCGTAGAGCCAGTGTGTTTGCGGATACTTGGCCATGCAATCCATCACGCACTGCGTGCCCTCAAGTGCCACCTGCTTAACTTCTTGCCGGTTCATATTGAAGACGATACGGCGAAAGCCGGGTGCGCAAGCGTTGTAAAGGTGGATCATGGCGCGTTTGGCGCCGGCCGCTGATTCAACAGTGCGCTCGATGAGCTCGGGGCGAGCTTGCGTGAGCGCAATGATGGTGACATCGTCTGGGATCAGTTTGTCGTCAACCAGCTTGCGTACAAAGTCAAAGTCGGTTTGAGAGGCCGACGGAAACCCAACCTCAATTTCTTTGAAGCCGATTTTGACCAGCATTTCAAAGAAGCGCAATTTGCGCTCGACGCTCATGGGCTCGATGAGTGACTGATTGCCATCGCGCAGGTCGGTGCTCATCCAGATAGGGGGACGGGTGATCTTTTTAGTGGGCCAGGTGCGCTCTGAAAAATCGCGTTCGAAGGGTTTGAACGGGATGTATTTTGTAGCGGGATTCGAAAGCATGATTAACCTTAAATCTGTTTAAACGATGACACGGTGCGTGCGACCTGTGTTCATCGATGGCGTAAATAAGCCAGGGTTTGGATCAAATCTAAAAATTTTTGAGGAAGGCTATCGCTGGGGTGGCGGTTGGTTGCCGGACTGCCACGGGCGCTAGGCCCGGCAACCGATCGCTAGTAGTAGCGATAGTAGCCCTAGAGTGTCAGCATGGTTGCCAGACACAACTTGACCGCGACCTAAAATGGTCGGGCAGTGTGTTTGAGGGCAGGCGAGGCCTGTGGCAAGCGCGTTCATAGCCTCTAGTCGAACATAAATTGGCGTGAAACGCAAGCGCGACGGGCTTTTACGTGGTGCTTAAGCAATGCTCGCGCAGCACTTGGCCAGCCCTTGAGCAGGTCAGGCAAGTAGGGTGGGTTCGCGTTGCCCGGCGTCGTTGGCAGGTGGCAACACCCGCGTTGGGACAGGCGCGTTAGGGTGGTTGACGGGCCGGCTTTGTAAGGCCGACTGAAGCTCGAGCTGTTGCGCGCGAGCCAAGGCGAGCTTTCGCGCTCGACCGCTGCTGCGCTGAGACAACACGGTTTGTAAAATTCCAACAGTCACGGGCTGAGTTTGATCTTTCCAGACCCAATTCAAAATATCCAAGCCTTCAGGGCTAAGTTGAGCGCAGAGCTTGCGCACGTCACTGAGCGGCACAAGCGCGGCTCGGCCGCGCTTAAGACTACTGCGCAAGTAACTGATCAGACCGCTGATCGTGATTAAGATCAAGATCAGAATCACAAACCACCAGAAATACTTTTGGTACTGGATGACAGAGTCGATGACCGTTTTGCCAAGAATCTCAGATAGGCCAGTCAGTTTGAGGACAAAATCAAGCCAAGCTTTACCCGATTGCAGAATACTGTTCGCGCAATAATTGACTAGGGCAATAGCCGCTAAAATGATGACTAGCCGCGTCAACAGGCGTGGTAGCGCTAGCCGTAACAGGATGCCGCCCAATAAAGGGGTGTCTTTTTGTAGCGGTGTGGTGCTAGGTCGATTCATCATGCAAAATATTGTACCTATGAGTCGCAATTTTCTCGAGCTTCGTCAGGGTCAACAGCTGACACTGACCCCCGCGCTGCAACAGTCGATTAAGCTGTTGCAGCTTTCGACGCTGGATCTTGAGGCTGAAATTGCCCGAGCCTTGGCTGAGAATCCCCTCTTAGAGCAAGAGGGCACGCCATTGTACGAGCCGGGAGGGGCTGCGGCGAGTTTACGCGTTGGGCAAGAGAGCGCAGAATTTGGTTCGTCCCAAAATAGTGCCGACCGTGGTCAGGACGCAACACCCGAGGCCACTACCGATTACGCCCCGGCGTCAGAACGTGAGCCCGAGCGCGACCGAAGCGAATTTTCGTCAGAGTCACGTGGTTCGCGCGACGATGATTTTCCTGACCGCCCAGAGCCAGCTCGCGAAAGCAACCTGCGAGAATATTTGCTTGAGCAGTTAGGCATGACACGCCTAAGCAAGCGCGATGCCGCGGTTGTCGAACTGTTGATTGACGAGCTCAATGATGATGGTTTTTTGGCCTCACCGCTTGATGAGATTGCGAGCTGGATGAACCCAGAGCTCGGTCTAGACGAAGACGATTTTCGTTGCGCCTTAAAAATGCTGCAGTCGTTTGATCCACCGGGTGTCGGTGCCCGCGACCTTGGCGAATGCTTGGATTTACAGCTGCAGTTCGGCGACCCCAAGCGACTTGAAGCGTTGCAAGACCCAGCACTACTTGCCTTGGCGCGTATGGTGTGCCAGCATCATCTGGCGGTCTTGGCAACCGGCAATATGCTCAAGCTACGTGACTTACTACAATGCGATACCGAGACACTTAAGCGTGCGCATGCGTTGATCGTGAAATTGAATCCTCGGCCTGCGAGTGCCTGGAACATACCCGCAGCAGACTTTGCCGTGCCCGATGTGCTGGTGCGAAAAACGCGTAAGGGTTGGGTGGTGTCACTCAATGAGTCTGTGATGCCTAAGCTGAGAGTCAATGCGATGTACGCCGAAGCCTTAGGCAGTCCGCGCAGCGGGGCACACACAGCGCTGCATGGGCAACTGCAAGAGGCACGCTGGATGATTCGCAATGTCGCGCAGCGGTTTGAAACGATATTGAAAGTGTCGCAGGTGATTGTTGCCCATCAGCAGGCGTTTTTTTCAAGTGGTTGGGGGGCAGTACGGCCATTAACACTTAAAGACATTGCTGCTGAGATCGGTATGCATGAGTCAACGATTTCGCGAGCGACTACGCAAAAATTTATGTTGACGCCGCACGGTACGTTTGAACTCAAGCGATTTTTTAGCACGGGGCTAACGACCGAGGGTAAAGAGGCTACCTCGGCTACCGCAGTACAAACGCGCATTCAAATACTGATCACCGGCGAAGACCGCAAAAAACCACTGTCGGATAGTCAGCTCGTGAGCTTGCTTGACCAAGATGGGATTACGATTGCACGGCGCACGGTGGCTAAATATCGAGAGCTATTGCGTATTCCGACTGCGCCACTGCGCAAGTCGCAGGCGGGCGCACGTTAGTTGCCGGTGAGTGGTTCGTTTTGACGCGCTGGGCAGTCAGCAGTTTTACCCCAGGCATCGTTTGGAGCGCAGTATTTGTTGCGCGCGTTTTGTAAGCAGGTTGGGCGTTGAAAAAAACCTACCTTGGCGCATTGTTCGAGTTCTTGTTTAAGCGATTGTTGCCACGTGGTTACAGTGACGGTAATCCCGGGCGGCACAGGAGGTGCGGCTGGCCGTTGTCCAAAGACTGGCGTGCTTGGCTGAGTACTTGAATCATTACTGCGCCCAGTGCGCTGCATCGTGTCTTGCGCTAAACGTTTGGCGTCTGCGGTTTCTGAGCCTTCGCTGCCTGTGCCTTCGTCATCATCCTCGTCGCCCTCAACCTTCATGCGGTTGGGATCCGTTTCAAAATCATCGGCTGACACCGCTTCGATGGCCCATTCAATTGGAACAAGTTCGCGCGGTACGCCTAAGGTGCCGTCAATGCGAGGCTGGGGTGGCTGTGCGGTGATTGGACGACCGCTGGCGTCAAGTTTTAAGGTTTTGTAGTCTTTGTCGGCTACCGAGGCAACGGTATCGGGTGCGCGCGTCACTAGCCAATTACCTAATTGCACTCCGCCTTGCCATGAGCCAACGGCAGCAAGCGTTAAAAGGACAATTAAGACACGCCAGGACATAAGGGATCTCTGAGGGGCGGTGATTAAACTTTATCGGCAAACACTTGACCGCCGTGTTCGCGCATGGCGTGAAAACGAATTGCCGGATAGCGCTCTTCGGCGACGCGCAGCTGAGCGGTCGAACTCACTAAAAACGCCGGTGCTTCGACGACATCATAGGCGATGTTTGAGACGTTAGCATCGATGAATTTGCGCAACTCTTTCGGGTCTTCGGCGGTGACCCAGCGCGCCATGTTGTAGCGTGAGGGCATCAGTCGCGCTTCGGCGCCGTACTCAGCCTGCAGGCGGTGGGCGACGACCTCAAACTGCAACTGGCCGACCGCGCCAAGCAGCAGCGCTCCGCCCGCTACCAAAGGCCTGAACACTTGAATCGCGCCTTCTTCGCCCAGTTGCAATAAACCAGTGCGTAGCTGTTTGGTGCGCAAGGGATCTTTGGTTTCGACCGCCTGAAAAAGCTCGGGGGCGAAAAAGGGCAAGCCTGTAAAGTGCAAGGCTTCGCCTTCAGTTAAGACATCACCCAGATGCAAAATGCCGTGATTGGGGATGCCAATCACATCGCCCGCGTAGGCCTCATCGACGAGTTCGCGGCGCTGCGATAAAAACGACACCACGTTATTGGGGCGAATCTCTTTGTTGTTGCGTGACACCTTGAGCCGCATGCCGCGCTCGAACTTGCCTGAACTGACACGCACAAAAGCCACACGATCGCGATGTGCCGGATCCATGTTGGCCTGCACTTTAAAGACCACGCCTGTGAACTTGGGCTCTTCGGGATGCACCACGCGCTCAAGCGCTTGACGTGAACCCGGTGGTGGCGCCTGATCCACCAACGCATCCAATACTTCTTGAACGCCAAAATTGTTAATCGCCGAGCCAAAAAAAACGGGTGTTTGTTTACCGGCTAAAAAGGCCACGGGGTCAAAGGCTGGTGCAGCTGCTTGGATGAGTTCGATCTCGCCTTTGGCTTGTTCAAACGAGCTGCCGAAGCGTTTGGCAATTTCTGGGTTGTCTAGCCCGTCGATAAAGTCGTCGCCGGTATCGTTACGACGCTCTTGTCCGGATTTAAACAAACGCATGCGATCGCGCTGGATATCAAACACGCCGCCAAAGGCTTTGCCCATGCCGACTGGCCACGAAAACGGCACGGCATCCATGCCAATGTGTTGCTCGATTTCGGATAACAGCTCAAGCGGTTCGCGTACCTCGCGATCCATCTTGTTAATGAAGGTAATAATGGGGGTATTGCGGGCGCGGCAGACCTGCAGCAAACGGATGGTTTGTGGCTCGACCCCGTTAGCCGCATCAATCACCATCAAGGCCGCATCGACCGCAGTCAGTACACGATAAGTGTCTTCAGAAAAATCTTGGTGGCCGGGGGTATCAAGCAGGTTGATCACGCAATCGCGGTATTCCATTTGCATGACTGACGAGGCAACCGAGATGCCACGTTGTTTTTCGATTTCCATCCAGTCAGAGGACGCGTGGCGAGAAGCCTTGCGCGCTTTGACGCTACCGGCGATTTGGATCGCACCCGCAAAAAGCAACAGCTTTTCGGTGAGCGTCGTTTTACCGGCATCTGGGTGAGAAATAATGGCGAACGTTCGGCGTCGCGCGACTTCAGTTTGAATACTCATGATGGCGAATTTTACAGGCTGGCGCAGCCAGCCTGTGTGCGTGCAAATTACTTGTTAAAGAGAGCCGGACGACGGGGGCGATTTGCCTGATCGCCACTGGGGCTACGGGGGGCTGAGCCACTTGGTGCACCAGTACGCGCACCAGTGCCCATGCCGGTGCCGGTTCTGACCGCGCCACCGGCGCTGTGAGGTGCGCGCGAACCTGCGGCCGGAGCATCACGGCGTGGTGCTGAGCGGCTGTCGCCCTGCGAATCACGGCGGGGTGCGTGAGTTGGCCCTTGGCCTGGTCGTGCGGGGCGAGCCCCAGCACTTGAGCCACTAGGACGTGCCGAGCGCTGCTGTGGGCGGCGTTGACCATCGCGCCTACCTTCAGCGCGGGCTTCGTCATCGGCCCCATGTGGTGAGGGGGGCGAGGCAGTCCAGCCGGTCGGCGCGGGCAATTGAGGGATTGTCTTTTTGATAATGCGCTCGATCGCTTTGAGGTATTTAATTTCGCTTGAATCGACTAAAGAGATGGCTGAACCTGCCGCGCCTGCACGCCCCGTGCGACCAATACGGTGCACATAATCTTCGGGGATATTAGGCAACTCAAAGTTCACGACCTGAGGCAGCTGATCAATATCGAGACCGCGAGCGGCGATATCGGTGGCGACCAACACGGCAACCTTGCCCTTTTTAAAGTCATCAAGTGCACGAGTGCGCGCCGCCTGGCTTTTATTGCCGTGAATCGCTGAGGCCGATAGGCCGTCTTTGACCAGCTTTTCAGCCAAACGGTTTGCGCCATGCTTGGTGCGGGTAAAGACCAACACCTGATGCCAGCCACTTTCGCTAATGATGTGGCTCAAGATGTCGCGCTTGTGCGCTTGATCAACCATATACACAGTTTGCTCAACGCGTTCGGCCGTCGTGTTGCGTGCGGCAACCGAGACTTCAGTGGCGTTTGATAAAACACTTTTTGAGAGCTCGCGGATTTCGTCCGAGAAGGTTGCTGAAAACAACAGGTTTTGACGCTGACGCGGCATCAAGGCCAAAATCTTGCGTATATCGCGGATAAAGCCCATATCCAACATGCGGTCGGCTTCGTCGAGCACCAAAATTTCAACACCCGATAAGTCAACGGTGCGTTGTTGGCAGTGATCAAGCAGGCGACCAGGAGTGGCCACTAAAATATCAATCGGCTTGCGCAAAGCAGAGATTTGCGGATTGATATTGACGCCGCCAAAAATCACCATTGACGAGATTTTTGTGTGAGCGCCGTAGGTTTTGACCGACTCTTCAACCTGTGCGGTGAGTTCGCGGGTGGGGGTCAAAATCAATACGCGTGGGCGGCCGGCTTTGCGCACTTCAAGGGGTTTGGCAAGCAGCATGTGCAAAATTGGAAGCGTGAAGCCGGCCGTTTTGCCAGTGCCAGTTTGGGCTGCAGCTAATAAATCGCCGCCAGCCAGCACGCGCGGGATTGCCTGCGCTTGAATAGGAGTGGGTATGGTGTAGCCGGCATCGGCAATCGCACGCATAAGGGGATCAGCCAACCCGAGGTCAGCAAAAGTAATCGAAGTAGACAAGAGAACAGCTCCATCGTCATGCCGGCCTGCACAGGGTGCGGGCTCCAATCGGGGCAGACGAACAGGGAGTAAAAACGCCTTGGAGGCGAGCGCCCACAGTGTTGGGGCTTAGAGCGGCACGAGGACTGGAACGTTGTGCCGTGCAGCAATTGTACGTCAAATTTAGTGTGGCTCCGCAGATATTCTTAAACCACGTGGCGCGCGCGGTGGATACTGTGGAGATCGAGCGCGCAGCGCTGGCGCTTCGCTGGTTTGTCGCGAGGGCTTCAACCCGGCGCGCTTAAGAAGAAAGCGGGACCTCTGTGTCGACCTGTAAAGGTAGTAAAAAGTCTTGGCTAATACCGCTGCCAACGGCGTTGATGCGGCTCAAAAACTCAGTCAGGTATTCGTGCAGGCCTTTTTCAAAGATATCTTCAATACTGAAGTCTCGCAGCTCTGAAAGCAGTCGTAAGGCCGCCGATTGTGTGTGAGATGATTGACTGTTTCTGACGCGCGACAGCGTATCCACCACTTCGTGCAAACAACTCACCAGCGAGCGTGGCATGCCCAGACTCAAAATCATGAGTTCGGCAATGCGTTCGGGAGTAATGACGTCGCGATAGACTTTGCGATAGTTTTCGAAGGCCGATACCGAGCGTAAGATCGCGGTCCAATAATAAAACTCGTCAACGGGATCGGTGTCGTCGTCGTGCACTTCGCTGGCAGCTAAAAATTTAACATCGAGCAGCCGTGCTGTATTGTCTGCTCGCTCAAGAAAGGTGCCAAGCTGAATAAAGTCGTAAGCTTCGCCACGCATCATGGTACCTAAATGCACTCCGCGAATTAGATGCGATCTGAACTTGACCCATTCAAAAAACTCGGCTGGCGCACGCTTGAGCATGCCCTCATGCATGAAGCGCTGAGCGTCAAGCCACGTGGTGTTGATGGTCTCCCAGAGTTCGGTAGTGATTGAGCCCCTGACTGCGCGGGCATTTTCGCGCGCCCCTTGCAGGCAGCGCATGATCGAAGAGGGGTTGCTGGTGTCACTCACCATGAAGCGCATGACGGCTTCAGGTGTGATGGTGGCCTGCTGCGCGGTAAAGGCCGAGGTGAGTTCTGAAATCTCAAGTAAGGCTGCCCAGCCCCGTTCGATGGTCTGCACCGACTGAGGCAACAGAGACATCTGATAGTTGACATCAAGCATGCGCGCTAAATTCTCTGCCCGCTCGGTGTAGCGAGACATCCAATATAAATGATCAGCAGTTCTTGAAAGCATGAGGGTGATGTCCGAGAGCGTTGGGAGCTGAGTGTTTAACGTTTAGTGTTCAAGCACCCAAGTATCTTTCGTGCCGCCGCCTTGTGAGGAGTTCACCACAAGCGAACCCTCTTTTAACGCGACGCGAGTCAAACCGCCTGGCACCATCCGTATATGCTGACCCGACAGAACAAAGGGCCGAAGATCAATGTGACGTGGCGCAATCCCAGCCTCGACGTAGGTTGGGCAAGTCGACAGCGCAAGCGTGGGCTGAGCGATGTAATTGCTTGGGTTCGCGAGTACGCGTACCTTAAAGTCGTCAATTTCGGCACGTGTCGAAGCGGGCCCAACCAGCATGCCGTAACCGCCCGCGCCGTGTACTTCTTTGACAACGAGCTCATGCATGTTTTGCATCACGTGATCAAGCTCGTCGGGCTTGCGACACATAAAGGTGGGTACGTTGGCGATGAGGGGCTCTTCACTCAGATAAAAACGAATCATGTCCGGCACGAACGGATAGATCGACTTGTCATCTGCGACACCTGTGCCGATGGCATTGCAAATCGCCACGTTGCCCGCGCGATACGCGCGCAGCAAACCTTTCGCACCTAGGGCTGAATCTTCTCGAAAGACTTCAGGATCCAGAAAATCGTCATCGACTCTGCGGTAGATGACGTCGACACGGCGCGGTCCTTGGGTAGTGCGCATGAAGACAGTATCGTCCTGCACAAAAAGATCCTGCCCTTCGACAAGCTCGACCCCCATTTGTTGGGCGAGAAAGGCGTGTTCAAAATAGGCTGAGTTGTACATGCCAGGCGTGAGCACCACAACGTTTGGCTCAGCTGCGTCGGCGGGGCCAGAATTGCGCAGCGTGTCGAGTAAAAGATCTGGATAGTGCGCGACTGGCTCGACGCGATGCTTCGCGAATAGCTCAGGAAACAAGCGCATCATCATCTTGCGATTTTCGAGCATATACGAAACGCCTGAGGGCACTCGCAAATTATCTTCAAGTACAAACAGCTCGCCGGTTTGTGCGCCGTGATTGGCACGTACGATGTCAATGCCTGCGATATGTGCGTAAATGTTGTGCGGCACGTGCACGCCCTGCATCTGCGGACGGTATTGCGCGTTATTCAGCACTTGCTCGGCTGGTACTAGACCTGCTTTCAAAATGTGTTGCTCGTGATAAACGTCATGCAAAAACATATTGAGCGCCTGCACCCGTTGTTTCAAACCGCGCTCTAGCCTAGACCATTCAGCAGCCGGGAATATCCGCGGCACAATGTCAAAGGGGATCGTGCGTTCGGTGCCATCGCTATCACCATAGACCGCAAAGGTGATGCCGACCCGTCTAAAAATAAGTTCGGCCTCATCACGACGTGTTTGTAGTAAGTGCTCGGGTTGTTGGGCCAGCCACTGGGCAAAGCCCCGGTAGTGCGCACGCGCGCTTTGACTGGGGCACGCTTCTGCCGCTGGCCGCACACCGCTGGTATCTACCATTTCGTCAAACGCTAACGGTCGCGCTAGTTGTTGCATGGGTCCGCCTTTGACCAAATCTGACTGTCAAGATGTGTGGGCAACATGCACCACCATAGAGTTATGGTTCATAGCAAAGCAAATTCCATGCCATCTATGCCTGGTGCGCACTGAACTGGCATACTTATTGCTGTGCCTTGAACATGCCTATACATGTTGCACTTCATCACCTGACAACTTATCGCTACGACAAACGGATCAACCTGGGCCCTCAGGTGATTCGTTTAAAGCCAGCGCCGCACTGTCGCACCCGAATCTTGTCTTATGCGTTGCGCATCAAGCCCGCTGAGCATTTTTTAAACTGGCAGCAAGATCCTTTTGCCAATTACGTTGCGCGGGTGGTGATCCCCGAAAAGACAACAGAGTTTCAGGTAGAAGTTGATCTGGTTGCTGAAATGTCTGTGTTTGACCCGTTCGATTTTTTTCTCGAACCGTCTGCTGAAAAATTTCCGTTTCAGTATGCGCCTGAACTCAAGGCAGACTTGGTACCATACCTGCGAGCAGAACCTGCGGGCCCCAAACTCACTACGTTTTTGAAAAACGTGCCGCACCGGACGCGGCGCAGCATCGATTTTTTAGTTGAAATCAACGCGCGGTTGCACCGTAAGGTCAGCTACACGATCCGCATGGAGCCCGGCGTACAGACGCCCGAGCAAACGCTAGAGCTGTGTTCGGGCTCTTGCCGCGACACGGCTTGGCTGATGGTGCAGGTGTTTAGGCAGTTTGGCTTGGCGGCGCGTTTTGTCTCGGGTTATTTGATTCAGCTCAAACCCGACGTTGAGGCGGTGGGTGGCCCAACTGGCGCAAGCTCAGACTTTACCGACTTGCACGCCTGGTGCGAAGTGTATTTGCCCGGCGCGGGCTGGGTTGGCTTGGATGCGACCTCGGGTTTATTGGCCGGCGAGGGGCATATTCCGATTGCTTGCACGCCCGAACCTTCGTCGGCTGCGCCGATCGACGGCGCACTAGATGAGTGCGAAGTTGAATTTGAGCACCAAATGTCAGCACGCAGGGTGTTTGAGTCACCTCGGGTGACCAAGCCCTATGACGACGAGCAGTGGCAAAGCATTGTGGCGCTCGGTGCAGCGGTTGATGTTGAATTAGAAGATCAGGATGTGCGCTTGACAATGGGCGGTGAGCCCACGTTTGTGTCAGCGCTGGATCGAGATGGTGCCGAATGGAACACCGAGGCGCTTGGCCCGACTAAGCGAGGTTTGGGCTTAGAGCTGATGCAAAAATTAAGTCAGCGCTATGGGGCAGGCGGATTTTTGCACTATGGTCAGGGTAAATGGTACCCGGGCGAACAACTGCCGCGTTGGTCGCTCTCGGCCTATTGGCGCGAGGATGGCCAGCCCTGCTGGCAGGATCCGAGTGTGTTTGCCGATGAGCGTGAAGAGCATCACTACACCCCTGAGGATGCAAAGCGGTTGATTCAAACGCTCACGCAAAAACTAGGACTTGAACAAAAATACATTCAACCTGCCTTCGAGGACACTTTTTATTATTTGTGGCGCGAACGCACGCTGCCAGTCAATGTCGACCCGTTTGATTCACGCTTAGATGATGAGATGGAGCGCGCCCGCCTGCGGCGTGTCTTTTCAAATCAGCTCGATGTGCCGGTGGGGTATACCTTGCCGCTTGCAACGACAGAAGGGGAACAGGCCAAGGTAAAACGCTGGCGTTCGGGCCCTTGGTTTTTGCGTGACGACAGAATGTATCTGATCCCCGGTGATTCACCAATGGGGTACCGCTTACCGCTAGACTCGCTACCCTGGGCGAAAAGCACTGATCGGCCTGTTGCGCCAGATGCTGACCCTTTTGCGCCACGCACAGCACTGCCTTCTGCAACAGAGTTGCGCCTGCAGTGGCCAGCGACGGGCGAGCCAGTGCAGGAGCCGGAATCTAACGCTTCCCATGACTTAGCGCGCCGGCAGACTTCGTCTACCGAACCAACACAAGGTTTCGTTGAGGGGGCAAGCGTTGCCCTGCCAGGCGGATCGCCACCTGAAAAGTTTGAATCTGCAGTTGACCTGACACGCACCGCGCTGTGCGTTGAGGTACGCAATCCCAATCGCAGCAATGGACCAAAGCTTGAATTTACAGAGCCGCAGTGTTCGGTGCTGTACGTCTTTATGCCACCACTCAAGCGTCTGGACGACTATTTGGCCTTGCTCGCGGCGCTCGAAGCCAGCGCGACCGAGCTTGGTTACAAAATTGTGCTTGAGGGCTATACACCACCACGCGATCCGCGTCTGACTGTTTTGCAGGTGACGCCAGATCCAGGTGTACTTGAGGTCAATATTCATCCAGCAAAAAACTGGGATGAGTTGGTTGATCACACACAATTTTTGTATCAGGCCGCGCACGAAACGCGCTTAAGCAGCGAAAAGTTTATGAATGATGGCCGCCATACCGGGACAGGGGGCGGTAATCACTTTGTCATGGGCGCTGCCACGCCGGCCGATAGCCCATTTTTGCGGCGGCCCGATGTGCTGTCGAGCTTGTTGGCGTTTTGGCATAACCACCCCTCCCTGTCGTACTTGTTTTCGGGGCTGTTTATCGGACCAACCAGTCAGGCGCCCCGCGTTGACGAAGCACGCAATGATCAACTCTACGAGTTAGAAATTGCGATGCAAGAAATCGAGCGGCAGCAAGAGCAACCAGGCGGCTGCCCGCCCTGGATGATTGATCGCGCACTGCGCAACATCTTGATCGACGTCACGGGTAACACGCACCGCTCTGAGTTCAGTATTGATAAGTTGTATTCGCCCGATGGCCCAACCGGACGGCTCGGTTTGCTAGAACTGCGAGGCTTTGAAATGCCCCCCCACGCCCAGATGAGTCTGGTGCAACAACTGTTGATTCGTGCGCTGGTGGCGTGGTTTTGGAAAGCGCCTTATCACCCGCCAGGTAAAACGCGTTTGACCCGTTGGGGTACGCAGTTGCACGATCGGTTTATGTTGCCGACCTTCATCATGATGGACTTTGATGACGTGTTGGCTGAGCTGCATCGGGCTGGGTTCGCGTTCGACAGATCGTGGTTTGAACCGCACAGGGAGTTCAGGTTTCCGTTGATCGGTCACACCGAGTTGAGAGGCATGCAACTAACCCTGCGCACCGCACTTGAACCTTGGCATGTCATGGGTGAAGAGGGCGGTGGTGGCGGCACTGTGCGCTATGTCGACTCTTCGGTTGAGCGTTTAGAACTGAAGGTCTCTGGATTTACCGATAATCGTTACGTGATTTCAGTCAATGGGGTGGCGCCGAATCTGCAGCCCACCGGGGTTGAGGGCGAGTTTGTGCTTGGCGTACGTTATCGCGCCTGGAATCCGCCTTCGGCATTGCACCCAACGATTGCCGTACACGCGCCGTTGTCGTTTGATATTGTTGACCAGTGGCTCTCGCGCTCGCTGGGTGGCTGCCGCTACCATGTGGTGCATCCGGGTGGGCGTAGCTACGATACCTTGCCGATTAATTCGTTTGAAGCTGAGAGTCGCCGGCGTGCAAGATTTTTTAAGCTGGAGCACACGCCCGGTGACATCGGGTTGCAACCTCAGCCTACTGGGATAGAATTTCCCTTTACACTCGACTTACGCCGAACACCACAAATTTAGAAATTAAGGCATATGTCGCTCGACACAACATCGACTCAAGACTCTGCAGCACAGGGTCAACGCGACCGCGAGCGCGCATTCGCGCTTGCGGATAAGCTCGCGGCGCCGGTCAAACTAGGCCACTACGACGAACTGAGAGACGCGAGCGGTGCTTTGCGCAAGCCCTGGCAAACGTTTTTTAGTTACTTGGGCGAAGCGGGTATCACTGGTCTGCCGCAAAGTAGCGAGACTATTGACCGGTTGATTCAACAAAACGGTATTACCTATAACGTCTACGGAGATCAGCAGGATCAAACGCGACCGTGGTCCTTGAACGCGTTGCCGATGTTGATCACGCCCGCAGACTGGCGCGGTATCTCAACCAGCTTGCAGCAGCGTGCCAAGTTGTTGAATGCGATTTTGCAGGATGTTTACGGTGAACAGCGGTTGATCCGTGGAGGCTACTTGCCTGGCGCGTTGATCTTGGGCAACCCTGGCTACTTGCGTGCGATGCAAGGGGTCAAGCCTTTAGGTGGCGTTTATCTGCATGTGGTCGCCTTTGACATTGCGCGTGGCCCGGATGGTCGGTGGTGGGTGATTGGTCAGCGTACCCAAACCCCCTCGGGTTTAGGGTATGTGCTTGAAAATCGTCTAACAGTCTCTCGCGTATTTCCTGAGGCGTATCGAGAGATGCGGGTGCAGCATGTCGCGTCAAGCTACAAGCGCCTGCTTGAATCGATGACAAGTGCGGCGGCTTCAATCGCAGAGGGTGCCCCGCGCTTTGCGCTGTTGACCCCAGGGCCCTACAGTGAAACGTATTTTGAGCATGCGTATCTGGCGCGCTATCTTGGTTTGCCTTTGGTTGAGGGGGCTGACTTGGCGGTGCGTGACGACAAGCTCTATTTGAAGACGATGCACGGCTTACAACGCATTCATGGTTTGCTGCGCCGGTTAGACGATGACTTTTGCGACCCACTTGAATTACGTGCCGACTCAAGCTTGGGTGTGCCGGGGTTGCTGCAGGCGATACGTGCCGGCAGCGTGGTGATGGCTAATGCACTTGGCACAAGCTTTTTAGAGTCGCCTGCTGTGCAAGGGTTTTTACCGGCGATCTCAGAATATTTGTTGAATGAACCTTTAAAAATGCCCTCGCTTAACACCTGGTGGTGTGGCGAAATCGCGGCCTGGCAAGATATCGCCCCAGACTTGCATACGCAGGTCATTAAGCCAACCTATGCAACGAACGCAGCAACAAATTTTCAGCCCGCGATCGCAAGTTTGCTTGATGCTCAAGAGCTCGACGCGTGGCGTAAGCGGATTGGTTCGCAGCCTGATATTTATACAACGCAAAGCTACTTGCCTTTCTCGCAAGCGCCGACTTGGCAGGGCGACGAGATCTCGCCGCGTACGGCCATGTTGCGCGTGTATGCCATTGCCTCTGGGGATGGTGAGTGGCAATTATTGCAAGGGGGCATGACGCGCATTGCTACGGTTGATCCTCACATCGTTTCAATCCAAAGTGGTGGCAGTACCCTTGATACTTGGGTCATGACGGATCAACAGGTTGATACCTACTCGATGTTGCCCAACCGCACGCGTTTGCCGCGTTGGACAGCAACCGAGCAACTGGTGTCGAGCCGCTCTGCCGAGAGTTTATTTTGGCTAGGGCGTTATACCGAACGCTGTGAATTGATGGTGCGGCTGGCCAAAGAGGCCTTGGTGTTGGTCAGTACGAATCAACAAGATAGTTTGCCGGCCTTAAATGATGCGATCGGCGCGCTCGGTAGGCTGCATGGCCTAATACCAGAGGGCACACCAAGCCTGACAAAATCTGCTTCGGTCTTTGGGCGCACGTTGATCGCGCAGTTGATACAGAAGGGTACGCGTGGTTTGCTCGACAATCTCGAGCTGCTTGAGTTTTCACTCAAAGCGGTGCGTGATCGTTTACCGGCAGAGCATGCAGAAATTGCTCAAACCATGAAGCACATGCTGATGCACAATACGGTTTATCCGGCGCTGGTGGGCGCGCCCAACGCAACTAAACCGCGCGCAAAGCGTTTGGGCCGCCCTGTGACTCGAAACCCGATTGACACGATTGAGGTGCTTGATGTCATCGGCATACAGCTAGTTGCCCTGGTGGGTTTTCAATCTGATCGCATGACCCGAGACGTGGGTTGGCATATGTTGGCAGCAGGGCGTTTAATTGAGCGGTTGGTTAACCTCAGTGGTATTTTGGTTGCGTTTTTTACGCATGCTGCCGTGTATACGCCCAGAGGGTTTGAAACACTTTTAGTGCTATTTGATAGTTCGATTACCTACCGTACGCGATATCAGCGTCAGCAAGATATCCCAGCCTTAATGGACTTGTTGGTCACCGACGAAACCAATCCTCGTTCGATTAGCTGTATCTTGCAGACGCTTAAGGGTGAGATCAAGCATTTGCCAAATGGTGACGTACTGCTTGAAGGGCTGCCAGAATTTGATCCACACGAAGACTCGGTGTTGCTGCAAGTTGAAATGGTCCGTACCCTTGGTGTATTTGCCGCCAATGTGTCTGATGAGATTAGCCGGCGGTTTTTTGCACTCGCTGTCGATAGGCACTTTGCATCATGATCAACATCGAAGTTGAGCACGACTCTCATTACACCTATCAAACCGAGGTTGAACTTGCGCATCACTTAGCGTATTTGCGACCAAGAAAAACCGACTGGCAAAAAGTTTTATTCACAGGGCTCGAGATTTCGCCCAAGCCTGATTGCCAAACTGAAAACCAAGATGCCTTTGGTAACCATCGCACGTTCTTCACTCTGTCTACGCCTCATGCGGCGCTATTGGTGCGCTCGCGCTCGGTGGTGACGCTGGCAGATCGCTATGCCAACTTCGATGCGAGTCAGTCAGTCGCCTGGGAAGAGGTGCGCGACGCGCTCGCATATGCGCTCGATCGTCCGTATGTGGCGGCAAGCGAGTTTGCATTTTTGAGCCCTTATGTCCCGCGCCTGAGTGAATTGCGAGCGTACGCAGAGCGTTCTTTTGTACCGGGGCGTAACCTTGCCGAGGCGAGTATCGAGTTGTCGTCGCGCATTCACGAAGACTTTACCTATTCGCCGACGGCGACCGAGGTGCATACACCCATCCTCGAGGCCTTCAATAAGCGTGCAGGTGTGTGTCAGGATTTTTCCCACATATTGATTGGTTGTTTGCGCGCGATGGGCTTAAGCGCCCAATATGTCAGTGGTTATCTGCTGACGAAACCCGCACCGGGCACCGTTAAGTTACGCGGGGCTGATGCCTCGCACGCCTGGGTAGCGGTGTATTGTCCGCAAGCGCCAGGTCAGTGGCTAGAGCTTGATCCAACGAACAATGTTTTGACGGGCCCCGGTCATGTGCGTCTGGCGGTTGGTCGTGACTTTGGTGACGTATCGCCGTTACGCGGGGTGATTCGCGGTGGTGGTGATCATCAGCTCGCTGTCGGGGTAACAGTGCAAGTGATGGACGCAGCGCCGGAGGATCAAGCACCTGCTTTGACAGAAAAGAGACAGAGTCAAACACAGAGTCAAACACAAAGTGCCGCGACTCAGACCCAGAGTTAGGCCTAAGCCTCACCACAAGTGCTTGGCGATTGAACGCTAAAGCTCGAGGGACGAGCGAAGTGACTTCAACGCAGAGAGGCCACGTTAATCATCGGCTCGCCACGTTTCCAGTAGCCCAGATTTTCAATAAATTTTTGTGCCATCCGTTGCAAGATGGCGTCTGAAAAACCGGCGGTGTGTGGCGTTGCAATCACGTTAGGCATATCCCACAACGGCGAGTCGACATGCAAGGGTTCTTGCGCAAAGACATCAAGATAGGCGCCCGCCAAGTGGCCTCTTTGGAGTGCGTCGATCATGGCAAGTTCGTCAATCACCGTGCCGCGTGAAATATTCACAATGTACGCGCCGGGCTTCATAAGTGCGAGCGCGTCTTTACTCATTAAGTTGGTGGTTTGTTTGGTGAGCGGGCAAGCCAGAACCAGCCAGTCGGTTTCTGGTAAGACTTGACGAAAGCCGTCAAAACTCACGACACGAGTGTTCTCGATTAAAGAGGCGGCAGACTGGCGCACCACAATGATTTTTAAACCTAGTGCCGTTAACCAGGCGCCAAGCTTTTGTCCGATGGGACCCCAGCCTACGATCGTTGCGGTTTGACCCTCGAGATCTGGAGGCAGTCCGACTTTCATAAACGGCGCCCAAACATGGGCACGCTGTGCCGCGGCGAGTTGTGGAAAGCGCCGCGCGAGTGATAGCAATCCCGTCAAGGCGGTTTGAGCCACCAAGCTTGCACTCGCACCAGAAGACGACGTGATTGTCACACCGCGCGCCATTAAATCTAGAAATATTTGTCGGTCAACACCAGCAGAGTGAATGTGTACCCACTGCAGCGTTTTAGATTTAAGCAGCGCGTCGTAGACATACTGCGTGCTGGCTTCAATTTGATGCTTGGTTGAACCCGCTGTAATGTCACGCGAAATAAAACAGAAATCCAAATCTTGTGTGCCAGCGTGTACGTCTGCAGCACTGACACGCTGATAGCCCTCGGGCCCAAGGATGTCGCTCATTTGTGGCGCAAGCTCGAGTGCTGTTTTGTCAGACAAAAGGATGCGCGGTGTGTGATTTAACACGATATTTGACATGCTAATTTCCTTAACGCGGGGTCGCACCTGAATCAATCACGACTTTTTTCCACTTGAGGTGTTCTGTGCGAATGAATTCTTGAAAATACGCGGCAGTGCCCCCAACAGGGTCTGCACCTTCTTGAACAAAGCGATGCTCAAGCGGGATCATCGCGAGGTTCACTTCTTTGTTCAGCTTGTCAATAATGGCTTGCGGTGTGCCTTTGGGCGCCAGCATGCCAAACCAAGAGCCGGCCGAAAAGTCTGGAAAGCCATTTTCAGCAACGGTGGGGACGCCGGGTAACGAGCGCGAGGGCTTGGGGCTGCTGACCGCGATGGCGCGCAGCTTGCCGCCCTTAATTTGCCCGATCACCGAGGGGATTGTCGCAAACATAAAGTCGATGCGGCCCGCGATTAAATCGTTGAGCGCTTCAGCACCTTTATATGGAATATGCTGTGCGCTGACCCCTAGGGCCTCCATCAACATAAAGCTCGACAGGTGCGAAGACGTACCCGTACCGGTCGAAGAGTAATTCAGGGTGCCAGCCTGTTTAGCTTTTGCGTACGCGACAAACTCTGGAAACGTGTTGACCGGCAAATTGGGGCTGACCACCAGCACATTGGGCACGTCGGCGATTAGCACGACAGGCACCAGGTCAACTAACGGGTTGTAGCGCAGGTCTTTGTACAGTGTTGGGTTGATGGCAATCGGCCCTACCGAAGCGATGGTGAGGGTGTAGCCATCAGCCGGGGCGCGTGCGGCAATCTCGTTACCAATATTGCCGCCCGAACCTGGTTTGTTTTCGACCACAAACGGTTGCTTCAGTTTTTCGGCAAGGTTTTGACCGACACTGCGCGCAATGATGTCGGTGGTGCCGCCCGCCGTGAATGAAACAATGATTTTGACGGGTTTGGTTGGATACTCTAGGGCGTCTTGAGCGTGAGCCGATAAGGCGCACCCAAGCATCGAACTCAAAAAAAGCGAAGCAACAAATTTAATCACGATAAGAAATGTCCGTACGGTCGAGTTTACGTAATAGAGCAGGCCACTCCATCACGCCATAGGCCCGGCGAGTGCCAGGTTGGTAATTGTTCCAAGTCTCGTCAAGCACCTTCTGCGAGACTTTTGATAACGGGCTATTGCATGACATTGCCCCGAGCTGTGCATGGCACGACAACTCAAGGCGGTGCATCCAGTTAAACGCTTCGCCAACGGTACGCCCAACGGTCAGTGCGCCGTGATTACGCAAAATCATGGCTTCGCTCATGCCTAGGTCTTTGCATAGCGATTCTTGTTCACTTTCATCCAACACGACACCTTCGTAGTTGTGATAGGTGACCTTTAAGAAACGCATCGCTGTTTGCGTGAGTGGCAATAGGCCGCACTCAAGCGAAGAGATGGCCATTGAGGCCCAGCTGTGGGTGTGAATCACACAGCCGACATCCGCACGGGCGTGATGAATGGCACTGTGGATCACCGAGCCGGCTTTGTTCAAGCCATATTTCAGATCACCAAAATCGGGGCTCGTCAGGATGTTGCCGTGGTGATCCACCTTCAGCAGGCTAGAGGCTGTAATTTCTTCGTACATCATGCCGTAGGCATTGATTAAAAACGTGCCTTCTTCGCCAGGGACACGGGCTGAAATGTGGTTGGCGGCCATATCGGCCATGCCATAGATTGCAACCAGTCGGTAACAGGCGGCCAGGTCGACACGTGCCTGCCACTCTGCGTCAGAGACTTTGCCCTTCATTGAGGGGAGCTGTAAAACACCTACTTTTGCCATGATGGTTTGCCTCAGAAGAAATGTTATTGTTAATGGATAAACGATGCACTTGGATACAGCATATGCGATACAACGAATAAAGCTTGTGCAATGACAATACCAAAAGGCGTCAAAATCTGCGAGTGATTCTCGCAAAGCACGTTATGCTTGAACCTTAAAGATATTTTGACGTGATTTTTGCCCCAAGCGGCAAGGCGTCTTGGAGAGCGGCATGAAAAGTTTGGTAGCGGTTGTGGCGTTGCTTTTGGTAGGTTGCCAAGGTAGCCCCGTGTATTACCATCGCGACCCAGCCCGTCAGATCGTGGTCTTGGATAAGCGTGAGATCAGCATCATCCCCTTGGGCGAAAACCGTTGGGAAGCCTATGGCGGCAAAGAGGGCGGCATGAAGCCAGATCTCGCGGTGCAAAAAGCACGTCAGGTTGCGGCGATTGAAAAAGTAACAGGTTGTCGCGTGGTCAACGCTCAGTTCGTACCTGGGCATGAAGTCGACGGTATGCTCTTACACGCAACGGTTAGTTGCTCCAAGTAACTCGCTAACCTAACCCGCCGCTCGCCCCAACAATACGGCCCATCTGCAGATCGGTGTCGGTTTGCCCTGCGGTACTGGCTAGGCCTTTAGCAACCCCCATCCGGTCAGATTCATCGCGGTTTTGGCTTATCTTCCATTTTGCTTGTACACGGATAATCGTTAACTCGATGGCGACAATGGCTTCTAGCATCATTGCGAGGTAATCCGCAGGCGCATCGGCGACGCGCCACGTGCTGTTGCGGCTGAGCTCCATCTTTGCGGTTAAATCCGTCACCACCTGGCGCTTGACTTCAGGGTCGTGCGAGACCGTGAGCCAGCCGTACACGTGGGCCACGGCGTAGTTATAGGTAGGCACGACTTTGTGGTGCTCAAGCTTAGACGGATACCAATTGGGCGTGATGTAGGCGCTGGGGCCCTGAAACACGACAAGCGACTCAGCCTCGGGGTTGGCAGTTTGCCAGACGGGGTTACCTTTAGCCACATGACCGATTAATTTGGTGCCTGGGCTTAAGTCGCCTTCAAGCATAAAGGGGATGTGGTTGGCTTCGAGCGCGTCGCCGTCGCGTGTAATGAGCGTGCCCAACGGAAAGTGTTTGATCAGATCAGCCACAACGGCTATATCATTTTGTTCAAAGTGTTTCGGGTTGTACATGCTTGGCTCGCTGACTTAAAAATAAATGGTGTGAATGACCCCGAGAGGGAGTCGCTTACTCAATATAAATTAAAGATAAATAACCTTGTCGTTGATCGAGACACAGGTTCGCGCTAAAGTCAGTGTACATAGTTTTAACTGAGATAAAAAATGAAACCGAATAAATTGCCGCTTGGCCTGTTTGCAGCAACCCGTGCGATTGCAGAGGGTAGCTTGTCGCCCAAAGAATATTTGCAGCAATGTCTCGCGCGTGCCGACGAGCGCGAACCCACGTTGCATGCCTTTGTTGCGCGAACGCCCGCGCAAGAGGTGCTCGACTCGGTGAGTGGCGGTGAGTGGGCAGGTATCCCCGTTGGGGTGAAGGATATTATCGCAACGCGCGCACTCACCACGACTAACGGCTCGCTGATCTACACAGACCAAGTGCTTGACTACGACGCACCGATCGTCGCGCATATCCGTCAACTTGGTGCAGCGGTCTTTGGTAAAACGGTGACGACAGAATTTGCCTGGCGCCAGCCTGGGCCGACGGTGAATCCGTTTCATGCCGCTCATACTCCAGGTGGGTCATCCAGTGGCTCGGCGGCAGCGGTTGGCGCGGGTATCGTACCCCTGGCACTCGGCACACAAACCGTTGGCTCGGTGATTCGACCTGCCGCCTTTTGTGGTGTGGTGGGGTTTAAAGCCAGCTTTGGCGCGGTGCCGCGCGCAGGCGTGTTTCCGTTAGCCGGGTCGCTTGACCATGTGGGCTTTATTGCCAGATCAGTCAACGACGTTGCGTACGCTTTTAATATGTTGCGCAATCGAGCCGCAACTGAACCCGATAGCATTGTGTTGCCCGCGGTGCCAATGAAGACCGACACCGGCATTGAGCCCCAAGCGGCGCCGCGCCTCGCGTGGTTGCGCACACCCTACGATGATCGAGTGACCGGTGAGCAAAAGCAGGCAATGGAAAAAGCCGTTGCGCAGTTGCGCGCACAAGGCGCAGTGATCGAAGAGTTTGTGCTACCCGATGAATACTGGACAGGAATCGACGCGATGTTTTGCCTGCTTGAGTGCGAGGGCGGCGCGATCCATCAAGAGCACGTCACGCACTTCGCAGAGCGTTCAAGCGTGCATCTGAAAGAGTTAGTTGAAAAAGGCCGCGCGCGCTCTGCGCTTGAGTATCTGGGCGCGCGCGCCTTACAGCAGCGCTTACGTGCCGATACGGCTGCACAGCTCAAGGGCTTTGATGCGATCTTGACGATCCCTGCCACCGGCGAAGCACCCGAGGGTTTGGCCTTTACGGGAGACCCAGTGTTTTGCGCGCTCTGGAGCTTCTTGGGTTTGCCTGCGCTGACCGTGCCGATCGCACGCTCAGCCAAGGGCTTGCCGCTTGGCCTTCAGTTGATCGCCCCGTACAAGCAAGATGCACACTTGCTGCGCACAGGGCGGTGGGTCGAAGTGTCGTTGCCGGTTGTTTGATACAACACTGAATCATTGCCCCATGCTGATGGGTGCAATGATCGCAGTAGCGCTCTTGCGCTGCAACAGGTGGCGAGAGCGGTGGCTTAGCCGCCGCTGACCGCATCGCCATAGGGTGACATGATTTCAGTGCAGCCCATGTTTAAGTCGCCATCGCGCATCACACCCGCAGGGCAAGCAAAGGCGTAGGGGTAGGCGGTGCTGCGCGCCGCCACCACTGGCATGACTTCGCCTAAGGCTTGCATGACATCAGCTGGTAAGTCTTTATCGGCAACGATACGCGGCCCACCGCTGACGTCTAAACGTGGCTGATGAAACGCCTCTTCAAGCGTTAAGCCGTGATCCATCATAAAAGAGGTCAGCTGCATCACGGTACCTAAAATCTTGCGCCCACCCGAAGCGCCAATGGCAAAGCGGCGGCCTTTGAGATCTTCACCAATCACTGGCGAATAATTGGCCAGGCAACGCTTGTTAGGTGCCAGCGAGTTGGGCTTGCCGGGCTCGGGGTCAAACCACATGATGCCATTATTGAGCAGTAAGCCTGTAGAGGGTGACACGACACGCGAACCAAAAATTGACAGCAAGGTTTGCGTGACTGAACACATATTGCCGTGACGATCCACCACACTGAAGTGGGTGGTGCAGCCTGGTGCCTTCGGCGATTCGTGATCGCCCATATGTTCAAAGCGTAATTTAAACGCGGCGTCTAGCGCGCGCGCAAAGCCAGCATAGGTCGCCGCATCGGGTGCGCCAGCGCCTGGCGTAAATTCTTGCGCGAGTAGCTCAAGCGCTTTACCAAAGGTCGGGCCACCCGTTAGACCGGGCGTGGCAAAGACACGACCGCCGCGATAGTTCAGCGTGAGGGGTTCGACCATTTCGGCGCTGTAGTGAGCAAGATCTTCAACGCTTAAGCTGCCACCTTTGGCGCGAACGTCGCGCGCGAGCGCCTGCGCGATGTCGCCTTTGTAAAAGGCCTGCGCACCGCCTTCGGCGATTTGCCTGAGTGTTTGAGCAAAGGCTTTTTGATTTAAGCGTCGCTGGTTAACGGATGTCCAGTCGCCGGCGATGGGCCAATGACCGTCATCTAAAAACATGGCAGCGGTATCAGGATCTTTTGCTAAGACACGGGCATTTGCTGCGGTGACTAACGTTGTGTACCAATCTACCAACAACCCCGCTTCAGCCAGGTTGGCCGCCGGAGTGACGAGCTCTTGCCAAGGCATACGACCAAAGTGCTCGTGCGCCAGGCCCATACCAGACACAACACCAGGTACGGCCACGGCGGTGGCGCCCATCACGTTGCGATCCTCAACGACCGAAGGCCAGGGAAACAAATCAGAAGATTTGCCGGTACCACTTAGGGGATAGTCAGCCGGGTTTAACTCGCGAGGCGAGCGGCAACCAAAATTAATCACGCGTGCTTTAGCGTCTTTGGCGCGCCACAACACCATCGCGCCACCGGCAGCCGGGCCGCTCATCCACGGCTCGACAACGCCGAGCGCAAACGAAGTTGCGATCGCGGCATCGACGGCATCGCCACCTGCGTCAAGTACTGCCGCACCGACCTCAGCGGCGCGGCGATGCTGTGCCGCGACCACGCCAGCTTTGGTGGCGATCACAACTTTGCGGGTGGTTTGCGAGTTTGAAAAATTATCGTCCATCTAAGCCTCTGTAATTTTGATGAGCGCCAAGTGTGGCGCGATACTGTGTCGCGCTGTAGGTCAGGTTCGATGCGGTTCGTCAGCCAGCTCAGCCATGCTTTTTCGCGTGGCGGACGACATCAGCGTGCGTGGCGAACCAAACGCCGGGCAGGCTGCGCATGTAACGCACTAATTCTTCAAGAATCCAGATGCGCGAGCGATAACCAATGATATGCGGGTGCATGGTTAATTGAAAGAGCCCACCCTCTTTATAGGCGGCATCAAATTCGCGTTTAAAAATATCAAAGACATCCGCAGGCGGCGTATAAGGGCGCAGGCCAGCAAACCGGTTCATCCCAAAGTAGACCGCATCGTCGCGAATCCATTCAACTGGCAATTCAACGACACCGGTGTTTTCACCGTCGAGCAGCAACTCATAACAGTCGACATCTGCCATGAGCGATGAGTCATAGAGCAAACCCATGTCGCGAGTGAGCGCAAGCGTATTGGGGCTGAAATCCCAGGACGGCGTGCGCATACCGACCGGGCGCACGCCAGTGATTTTTTCTAAGACATCTGAGCTGCGTTGCATCAGATCTTTTTCGGCAGCGTAAGGCAGCACAGAGTTGCGTTCGTGAATCCAGCCATGAATACCAACCTCGTGGCCTTCGGCGACTACGCGTTGCTGTTCGTCTGGGTATAACAGTGCGGTCACCGCTGGCACATAAAAACTGGCGGGTACCTCGTGTTGTTTTAAGATATTTAAGATGCGTGGCACGCCTTGCCGATTACCGTATTGGCCTTGCGACAACTTGCCAATTGACTCACCACCTTCGCGTAGTTCGTTGGTCTCATGATCTGAGTCAAACGACAGTGCCACAGCGCAGCGTGCGCCTTCGGGCCAAAGGCGTGGGCGCAGGGTGCGTCCGGCGCGCACATGGTTCACAAGGCCTTGCCAGTGCGCCTCTGGCCATTGCCAGGGTTCGAGTGTAGGTGTGGTCATTATTTTGTCTCAGTGGCGTGTTGCGCGGGCGTCGTCATTTCTTTGCCCCGCTGTCAAGGGTGGTCGGTGTCGTGGTCACTTTGACCACTGCGGGTGCGACGTTGCGTGCGATCTGTTGCGCCGCCGCCGCTTCTTTGGCAACAAACAGTGCGAACTCAGTCGAGGGCATCCCAACGCCCTCTAACCCAAGTGTGTCGAATTGCGCGATGACGTCAGGCTGGGCAACGGCTTTGACGATTTCAGCCTGCAGTCGACCCACAATTGCTGCGGGGGCATCGATGGGCAGCCACAGGCCAAACCAGTTCACGACATTGAAGTCTTTCAGGCCCAACTCTTGCAAGGTGGGCGTATCAGGCATGCCTTTCCAGCGTTTTGCGCCCGTCACCGCTAAGGCGCGAAGCCGACCACCTTGCACGTGCTGCTGTGCGATTTGCGTGCCAACAAAAAAGATGTCGATCCGCCCTGCGATTAAATCGTTGATTGACTCGGCCACACCTTTGTAAGGGACCGATAAGATCTCGGTGTCGGTCATGGTTTTCATGACTTCAGCCGGGATGTGGCTGGCAGTTCCCAGGCCGGCGTGCCCGTACGAGAGTTTGCCAGGCTCTTTCTTGGCGAGCGCGATCAGGTCTTTAAATGTCTTGGCAGGTGAGTCAGCGGGTACAACCAACACTTGCCCAAAATTTTGAGCGGCTAAGGTGACGTGGGTAAAGTCTTTCACCGGGTCATAGGTGACGTTTTCGTTAAAGGGCGGGATGTTGGTGTGCGAGGCGGTTGTGAAGAGCCAGGTGTAGCCGTCAGCAGGAAGCTTGGCGACGTAGGCGGTACCCACCAAGCCCCCAGCGCCCAAACGGTTTTCGACGATCACGGTTTGCCCGAGCGATACAGACAGTTTGGGCGCAAGAATGCGCATTAACAGATCAGGTGGGCCGCCCGGTGGCGAAGGTACGATCACCCGAATAGGTTTAGTTGGATAGTTTGACGCTGCAGCCCCATCGGTAGTTTGTGCCATTGGCGCTAGAGCCGGGACAAGGCAGGCGCTAGCGACGATGAGCAACCGCCGCATGCTACGACATAACCAGACTGGTGTTGTGATGAACGCTTGGAAGGCGGACATAAAATCCTTGGGGGTAAGTTACCCGAGTTGCACGGTGGTGTGCGTCGTTGAAGAACGAATAATGGCCTCAAGTACTGCGGCATTGCGTACAGCATCGCCGTCAGGAGTGACGAGTGGTTGTTTATGGTTGATGCATGCGGCAAAGTGCTCGAGTTCGGCGCGCTCGGTGCTGGTTGCCGGAAAGCTTGTGGTCACAGGCTTTTGCTTGTTGGTCACGTTGCTGCGGTCGATCATACAAGTGGTGAGATCCCAGGTATGCAAGTGACCAACATCACCGACCTTGACCCAGCCATTTGAACCAAAGACTTGCATGCGCCAGGTTTCTGCGGTGGCAATCACGGTACCCAAGTAGCCGGTCGAACCGCCCGCGAAATGCAGCATCATCGAGGTCGTGTCGTCTGAACCAAAGTCTTGCGCGAGGCGATAGCTTTGTGCGGTGACGCGGTCGATTGGGCCCGCCAAATACATCATGGCATCAATCACATGTACCCCGCGGCCAGTCATACCGCCAGCGGGGGATTCGTCAGAGGCGTGCCTCCAGTGGCCCTCGGGAAAGCGATAGGCGCTTGGCCCGCAAAAATTACCTTCGATATGTAGCACTTTGCCCAAACGACCGTCGTCGATCATGCGGCGAATTTCTTGCAAAGCAGGCTGATAGCGCCAGTTGTAGCCCACCCCTAAAATAATGTTGTGCTCGGCGGCGGCAAGGGCCGCACGGTGTGTGCTGGCGTGATCTAAACCAAGCGGCTTTTCGCAAAAGACATGTTTGCCAGCTTTGGCCGCCGCCACAATTTGCTCGGTGTGCATTGAGTGCGGGGTGGCTAAGACCACCGCGTCAATAGACGAATCTGCCAGCACGGCTTCAAAGCTGTCGAGCAGACGAATCTTGTGCTTGGCGGCAAATTCGCTGGCCTTGGCCGGCGTGCGCGTGGAGCCCGCGACAAATTGGATGTCTTGACTTAAACCTTGAACGCTGGTGACCAAATTTTGGCCCCAAACGCCCATGCCGATAATTGCCGCGTGAATCATATGTCGTTGTATCCCAAGCAGAGTAAACAGGTGCACGCGGGTATTGCGCGCAACATCCCATAAGATGATTGATTATGGGATAAAGAATGACAGATGACAACAGAGGTCAAATGTGTTGTGATCTTTGCTCAGCAGGCTTTGCCTGAAAAGCCAAATACGATGTTCTAAAGTAAACCGCGTCTGAAAAGCTAAGTAGGGCACTCTAAATTAACAGAAAGGATCAGATATGACACGTTTCAGTGCTCTCACCGCACTTCGCACCGCACTGGCCGCACTCTTACTCTTTTCGGCGACCTTTGCACAGGCGCAGACTTGGCCCGCGAGGTCTTTGCGCCTGGTGATTCCCTTTGCGCCGGGTGGTGGCACAGACATTCTGGCCCGCGTGATCGCGCCTAAGCTCTCTGAAGTGCTGGGCCAACAGGTAGTGGTTGAAAACAAGCCGGGCGCTTCGAGCATCATCGGGTCGCAAATCGTTGTGCAAGCTGCACCCGATGGGTATACCTTGATGATGGTGGATTCATCGATTTACGTGAATCCTGGGTTGCGCGCAGAGCTGCCTTACAACACCATGAAAGACTTGACGCCCATCGTACACATGGCCGTGGCACCGGTGATTTTGGTGGTGCACCCTTCAGTGCCGGCTCAGACGCTCGCTGAGCTGATTGCCTTGGGCAAAGCCAAGCCAGAAAGCTTGTTGTATGGGTCGGGCGGCAACGGCTCTTCGCCACATATGGCGGGTGAACTATTCAATATCGCCTCGGGTGTGCCGATCACCCATGTGCCCTACAAGGGAACGGGTGAGGCGTTATCGGCCGTGTTGGCGGGCCAAGTGCCGTTGACGTATTCTGGGATTAGTTCGGTACGGCAAGCTGTTGAGGCAGGGCGCCTGCGCGCGCTCGCACTCACAGGTGCTCAGCGCAATGCCGCCTTACCCAACGTGCCGACCTTTGCTGAAAGTGGTCTGCCCAGCGTGGATTGCAGTAGCCACTGGGGCCTGCTGGGCCCTGCCGGGATGCCACCAGAGGTTGTTGCAAAATTGAATGCCGCTGTCAATCAAGTACTGGCCGACGCGGCGATTAAAGAGCGCATCACCGCGCTTGGGTATGACGTGGCGGGCGGTGCGCCAGCGGCATATACAAAGTTACTTGAAACCGAAATTGAAAAATGGCGCAAAGTGATAAAAACCGCGGGGATCAGGGCGAGCTGAGGCGAGCCACAGCACAACACGCGCAGGCGGCTTTAGTCTGCGTCAGTTGTTAAGTGGAGCGCGATGCAGGGTGCACCGACCACTTTAGCCGTGGCTAATTTTTGAAGGTCAAGCCCCAATCGTCGCGACAAATTACAGTATAAAAATTAATCATACAAAAACCGCTTTACAAAAAGCAATCAAGCAAAATGCAACCAAGCAAACAATAACTAAGCAAACAATCAAATAAACAGGACCCTTTATGCAACATTATCTAAACCGTGACGGCTTGAAACTCGCCTATTACGTTGATGACTTTACACCGCCCTGGGTCAAACCCCAGACGGTGTTTCTCCTCCACGCTGCAATGGGCAATTCTCAACGCTGGTTTCGCTGGGTGCCAGAGCTTGCGAAGCATTACCGCGTGATTCGTATGGATTTGCGTGGACACGGGCAGTCGACGATCCCCTCTTCAGAGCAGGCTTTCTCGTTACAGCATTTAGTTGACGATGCCGCAGCGCTGCTAGACCATCTAGGCTGCGAACAGGCGCACGTCGTGGGTAACTCGGCGGGTGGCTATGTGGCGCAGCAACTGGCGTTGCAGTACCCCGCTCGAGTTAAGACGTTGGCGTTATTCGGCGCGACGCCCGGTTTGAAAAATAGCCATGCCCCCACCTGGATCCCGAAGATTCAGCAAATTGGTTTAAAAAAGTTTCTATCCGATACGATTCACGAGCGCTTTGATGAAACCGCTGACCCGGCGTTAGTGGCCTGGTTTATTGAACAGGCCGGCTCAAATGACCCAGCCTTTATTGGCCGGTTCGTGCTGCATATGTGCACGCATGATTTCATGGAAGAACTCGTGGGCATTAAGTGCCCAACCTTGATTGTGGCGGCTGGCAAAGAGTCAATCGGACACGCTGACGCCTACGAGCAAATGCATCAGCGCATCAAGGGTTCTGAGGTCGCCTATGTGGATACCGCTGGGCATAATATTTGCGACGGGTACGCTGAACATTGTGCTCAACTGCTCATGTCGTTTTTGAGTCGCCAGGCGTGAAGAACTAGGTGCGAACGTTGGGGTCTGAAGCGATCAGGTGTAACGCCCCTCACCTTTGTCCACACAAAGGCAAGGGCGCGTCTGCTGCGCTTGTTTAAAGCACTTTAGCGGCCCAGCTGAGTACTGCCCCAGTAAACTCAGCCAGGCGCGTCACCGGAAAAAAATGGCCGCCATCTTCAAGCAGATGCAAAGTTGAACCGGGCATCAGCGCGGCCATCTCTTCTTGTAAAAACGCGGGCACGATTAAATCGTCGCGTGCGCCAATATTTAAGACGGGCACCTTGATGCGCGCCACGTCAGCACTTCGGTCAAACGCCATGATGGCGTCGATGCGTTCTGCCACAATGTTTTGTGCAGCGGGGCTCAGCGGCGCCGCGGCACGTGAGGCCTCCAACGCGCCCCAGTTGGCGTTGAGCCAGCTTGGTTCATGCGAATAAAACGTGGCTGACACGGCATAAGCCATCGGATCGCTTCGCAACAGGCCTTTACGCAACTTAAAAAGCTCTTGCATGTAGCGATTAGGAGTGGTCCAGGTGCCGGTTAAAACGCAGGCCTTAGCATGCTGTGGTGAGCGCAGGGCAATGGCTTGTGTAATGCACCCGCCTGTCGAGTGCCCCAAAATGATTGCAGACTCAATCGCAAGATGGTCAAGTACTGCAATGCAATCATCGGCCAACTGGTCGATGGTGACCGCTGCTGTGCCGCGCGAGCTTGCACCGATGCCGCGCTGATCGAGTCGAATCACCCGGTGCGCGGCGGTGAGTGCGGGCAGACACGGATTCCAGTAGGCGGCGGCACCCCCAAGTCCGCTAATGAGTAATAGCGGGGTGCCGGCACCTTCTGCAAAAACTTTTAAACAGGCGCCGTCAGGCAGGGTGACATTGTGGGTCTGACTCGATTGCGACATAGGGCCTCGCTTTGCTTACGCACATGTGCTCAAGCCCCTAGTGTGCCTACTTTTTCTTAAAAAAGAAATTCAAAACTTTTGCGGTGATGCTTTTTGACTCTGCAGCGACGCGCGCTGATTGGCCATCGGTTACGCTTAGCCCTGCAGCGCTCGGTTTGGAGAAGCGCAGCGTTACGTTGGACCAAGAGAGGACGGCAATGATCAAACATCAAATGTGCGCGCAACGATTTTTTGAAGATTTTGTGTTGGGCGAGCGCTTCAATTTACCCTCACGTACGATGACTGAGGCGCTGTTTGCTGCCTTCTCGTTGGCGAGCGGTGACAATCACCCTGTTCATTACGACCTTGAATACTGTCGAGCACATGGCATGCCACATATGTTGGCGCATGGGTACCAGGTGCTCATTCAAACGGCCGCAGGTGCGGGCTTGTTTCCGCACATGGTTGAAGAGTCGTTAAAGGCTTTCATCGAACAAAGTAGCAAGTTTTTGCAGCCAGTGTTTGTTGGCGATACCTTGTACTCAAGCTTGACCGTGGCTGACTTGGTTGCGAATCGTACGACGGGCGTCTTGACCATGCACTCTGAGATCCGCAATCAGAATGATGTCATCGTCATGCAAGGCATGCAAAAGTATTTATTGCGCAAGCGTAGTCATGAGTGATGATAATCAGATCGTGATTCCGCCTTCTTTCATTGCGTTATTTGTTGAGCCAGGGCGTACCAAGCCCAGCGCAACAAAAGAGGTGATTTACGAGCGCTATGATTTTTGTGAAGACATGGCGAGCATGTTGACTGAACAGGCAAGTGCCAAGCTATGGGAACTTGGTATTACCGAGGCTGACGTGCTTGAACGCATCTACCAAGGGCTAACGGTTGCCGATGTTGGGGTGAATGTCCCTGAGGCACAGTGGGTGGTCACGCGTTTGGCCGAGTTGCTCGGTTGGCAGACGGACTGGGCAGCGGGTGCAGCCTGAGCAACTTCTAGTGACTTGGTACGACGTACCGCTATTTGCTGCGACTTGCGGTGACATGCCACGCTGCGCTTCGACGTGCGGCGACTTGGGCCGAGGCTTACCGTATTTTTAAGCCGCCCCCAGGGCTGCGGGGTGTCGCGTAGGGGCTTGGTGCGAGGTAAGGGCTTTGCCCACCAGCCGAAATTTCAGGGCTCACCGGTGGTTGGGTGGGGGCTGCGCCGCGTGGTGGGCTTAAGCCAGCAGCAGGGTTTGCTTTTTCGGGATACAACCCTTGATGAATCGTCGGCTCAGAGGGTTCAGTCTTAGCAGGTGCCGCTGCAGTGCCGCCAGAGACCGGCGCGGCGGCTGGCTCAGGTTTGGCAGCGGCTGGCTCGGGTTGCGTCGCTGCCTCTGCGGGCGGGGCAGGCATTAAATCCAAAATTGAGCCTGAGCTTGAATACGGTACGCCCGGCGTCAAGCCGCCAGGGTTGAACCTAAGCCCGCTTTGCGCCCGCGTATCGCTCGGCAAAAAGGCCGCTGCCGCGACGAGCACGAGTGCTGCTGATAGGGTGATGCGAAACATCTGTGCCACGACCAACTCCGCTTGAACCGAACGCAAATTCTACTCTTGTGCAGCGTTCTGTCACGCTGATTGTTTTGGTGCTCCAAAGCATGCGGGATGCTTTATCATCCTCAAAATCACTAAAAACAACAGGGAGCGACAACATGGCACTGATTAATTACATCACGCAAATTCAATTCGACTTCGGCGTGGTGGCACTGCTGCAGTCAGAGTGTGACCGAGTCGGAATCAAGCGCCCGATGATTGTGACCGACGCCGGTGTGCGTGCGGTGGGCATTATCGATAAGGTGCTGGCGCAGTTAAAAAACGCTGATGCGGTCGGTATCTATGACCAAACACCCCCTAATCCAACAGAGGCTGCAACGCGCGATGCCCTGAAGATTTACCGCGAGGGTAAATTTGACGGCTTGATCGCCGTGGGCGGTGGTTCGGCGATGGATCTCGCCAAAGCCGTCGCAGTGATGGCAACGCACGCGGGCGATTTGAAGCATTTTGCAGCGATTGAGGGTGGGGTTGCGCGAATTACAGCCGCCACGGCACCGGTGATTGCGATCCCAACCACGTCGGGCACAGGCAGCGAAGTTGGCCGTGGCGCGATGCTCATCCTGGATGACGGCCGCAAGGTGGGTATTTTGTCGCCCTATGTGGTGCCAAGATCGGCGATTTGCGATCCAGAATTGACCCTTGACTTGCCCCCACTGCTCACGGCCGCGACCGGAATGGATGCGATTACACATTGCTGTGAGGCGTTCATGTCCTCGGCCTTGAATTTTCCGGCCGAAGGGATTGCCTTAGACGGCTTATGGCGCGGCTGGGCACATATCGAGCGTGCCACCAAACAACCGCACGACCGCGAGGCACGCTTTCATATGATGAGTGCTTCAACGCAGGGTGCAATGTCGTTTCAGAAGGGCCTGGGCGCCGTGCATAGCCTGAGCCATTCGTTAGGCGGAATGAACCCTCGACTGCACCATGGCACGCTGAATGCAATGTTTTTGCCTGCTGTGATTACGTTTAATCAAAGCGAGGCGTCGATGCAAAAGGGCAAAAAGCTTGACCGCTTAGCGCAGGCAATGGGGCTGGGTCAGGGCGCCGAGGTTGCTCCCGCGATCAAGGCAATGAACCAGCGCCTTGGTTTGCCTTCGGGTTTGGCTGCCATGGGTGTGACTGAAGATATGTTTGGCAAAATCATTGAAGGGGCGATGGCAGACCATTGCCATAAGACGAATCCACGTATTGCTAGCGCAGAGGATTACGCCTCGCTACTGCGTCAGTCGATGTAAGGATTGAGCCAAGTGCAGAGCCCACCAGCCTTTGGCGGTGCTCTGGCGCTGCCTGAGCGGGGTCGCGTTCAGCCTGGCGCCATGCTTTAAAAGGCGCACGCGAGGCCAGTCGCGACCTGTTGTGTTACGCGGCCGAAGCTTCTTTGGCGTAGCGCGCCAAACCCTCAAGAATTTCTTGGTGCGCGTCGTCAACGCCGTACCAACCATCAACCTTGACCCATTTGCCTTGCTCAAGGTCTTTGTAGTGCTCAAAAAAGTGCTGAATCGCATTTAGGCGCATCGGGTTGATATCCGAGGCTTGTTTCCAGTGGCTGTAAATGGGCAGAATTTTGTCTTCGGGGACTGCCAATAATTTGGCATCGTCACCTGCCTCGTCTTTCATTTTAAGCACGCCCAACGCACGGCAACGCACCACTACGCCTGGGATTACCGGAAAGGGAGTAATCACTAACACGTCAACTGGATCGCCATCGCCTGCGATGGTTTTGGGGATGTAGCCGTAGTTACACGGATAGTGCATGGCGGTACCCATGAAGCGGTCAACAAAGATCGCCCCTGACTCTTTATCAACCTCATATTTGATCGGATCGGCGTTCATCGAGATCTCGATGATCACATTAAAGGACTCGGGAAGCTTTTTTCCGGGGCTGACTTTATCAAGACTCATGAGTGTTTTTGCTGCAGGTTGATTAGTGAATACCCTAATGTTAACAAAGAAACAAACCGCCCCTCTCGCCTAAGTTTTGCGACATACTAGCGGGGCTAGTTCTTCCAGTGTCACAAACGGCCGACGGCTGCGTATAAAAAACGATTTAAGACAACACACTTTAGGAGTTTTCGAGCATGAGCAACATTCAGTTGGGCCTCTATTTTGCCCTGGGCTGCGGGGTTCTCGCAGTCTTGTATGGCTTTGTAGTCAGGTCCTGGATTCTTAATCAAAGTACCGGTAACGCCAAGATGATGGAAATCGCTGACGCGATCCAGCAAGGTGCAAGCGCCTACCTGTCGCGTCAATACAAAACCATCAGTATCGTGGGCGTGGTGCTAGCGATTTTGATCGCGCTTTTTCTCGATCACACGACCGCAGTCGGTTTTGTGGTGGGTGCCGTGCTATCAGGCGCCTGCGGCTTTATCGGCATGAATGTCTCGGTACGCGCCAACGTGCGCACCGCACAAGCGGCGACCGTGGGCATGAATGAGGCGCTCAATGTTGCCTTCAAAGGCGGCGCCATTACCGGTATGTTGGTGGTGGGCCTGGGCTTGCTTGGTGTTGGCCTGTTCTATATGTACTTGATGTCGGTTGGCAAAGCTGGAAACCTTTCAGCGACTCTGCATCCCTTGATCGGCTTGGCTTTTGGCTCTTCATTGATTTCAATCTTCGCGCGTCTAGGTGGTGGTATTTTCACTAAGGGCGCAGACGTTGGTGCCGACTTGGTTGGTAAGGTCGAAGCGGGTATCCCAGAAGATGATCCACGTAACCCAGCGGTGATTGCCGATAACGTCGGCGACAACGTGGGCGACTGCGCAGGTATGGCCGCCGACCTGTTTGAAACCTACGCGGTCACATTGATCGCCACGATGGTGCTCGGCGCCTTAATGGTGAAAGTCGCAACCGCCGAAGCAGTGATTTACCCGTTAGTGCTGGGCGGGATTTCGATCATTGCCTCAATCATCGGTTGCTCGTTTGTCAAAGCGACTCCTGGTATGAAAAACGTGATGCCAGCCTTGTACAAAGGCTTGATCATCGCTGGTGTCATCTCATTGGTGGCATTTTATTTTGCAACAAACTGGTTGATGCCTGATAACGCATTAGCCGACTTCGGTTTTAAAACTGGCGGCAAAATGCGCTTGTTCGGTGCAACGGTTGTGGGCCTCGTGCTGACGGCCTTGTTGGTATGGATTACCGAGTATTACACCGGTACAGACTACGCGCCCGTTAAGCACATTGCTCAAGCGTCAAGCCAAGGCCATGGTACGAACATCATCGCAGGTCTGGGTGTGTCGATGAAGTCAACCGCTTACCCTGTGTTGTTTGTCTGCGCCGCAATTTACTCGGCGTTTTGGCTCGGCGGCATTTATGGCATTGCGATCGCAGCGACCTCAATGCTGTCGATGGCAGGTATTGTTGTCGCGCTCGATGCGTATGGTCCGATTACCGACAACGCCGGTGGTATTGCTGAAATGGCTGGTATGCCACAGTCTGTGCGTGACATTACTGACCCGCTTGACGCTGTGGGTAACACCACTAAAGCTGTGACCAAAGGCTATGCAATTGGTTCGGCTGGTTTGGCTGCCTTGGTGCTGTTTGCCGATTACACCCATGAGCTCGAGTCAAAAGGGTTGAAGGTTAGTTTCGACTTGTCTGACCATATGGTCATTATCGGTCTGTTTATTGGCGGCCTAATCCCTTACCTGTTTGGCGCGATGGCGATGGAAGCCGTCGGTCGTTGCGCGGGTGCCGTGGTCGAAGAAGTGCGCCGTCAGTTCCGTGACATCAAAGGCATTATGGATGGCACCGGCAAGCCTGAGTACGACAAGGCTGTCGATATGCTGACAACCGCTGCGATTAAAGAGATGATTATCCCGTCGCTCTTGCCAGTGGTGGTGCCGGTTGCTGTGGGCCTGATCCTGGGCCCCAAAGCGCTGGGTGGTATGTTGATGGGTACGATTGTGACGGGTCTGTTTGTTGCGATCTCGATGTGTACAGGCGGCGGTGCTTGGGATAATGCCAAGAAGTACATCGAAGAAGGTCATTATGGCGGCAAGGGTTCAGAGGCGCATAAGGCAGCTGTGACCGGCGATACCGTAGGCGATCCTTACAAAGATACGGCAGGCCCTGCGGTCAATCCTCTTATTAAGATCATTAACATTGTGGCACTGCTGATTGTGCCGTTGATGGTTCGTTTGGCTTAATGTTTCGCTGCTAGGTCTCTGCACGCTTGCGTGCAGAAGAGTTTAAAAAACCGCTCGCGCCCCGCGCCTGAGCGGTTTTTTATTTTGAGTGCTGAATTCTTGGTGTAAGAGCGCCTGGGTTGGCGGCACCATGACAGCGGTCTGTGCGGCGAGGGAGCACTTTTTGGCGGATTCTGTGAGGTAAAAGCTTGTAAATCCGTTTACGATTGCACTCAGCTATGAATTGAACGAGTCCTTAAGGTGTGATCTTGAAAATTTACGTCGCAGGCTACCAACACGAAACCAATACTTTTGCGCCAACCAAGGCCGATTGGGCGGCGTTTAATCGAGGTGAATCATTCCCGGCCTTCATTGAAGGTCAACCGATGCTCGACAGCTTGCGTGGGGTCAACATTCCCATCGGTGGGTTTATCGAAGCGGCCCGACTCGAAGGCTGGCAACTGGTGCCTGGGTCTTGGTGTGGTGCGATACCGTCTGCACATGTCACGCGTGACGCCTTTGAACGAATCAGTGAGTCAATTCTTGCTGGTATTCGCAAGGGTGGTTTTGATGCCGTCTATCTTGACTTGCATGGCGCTGCAGTTGCCGAGCATGTTGACGACACCGAGGGTGAATTAATCGCACGCATACGGGCTCTTGTGGGGCCGAACTTACCAATCGTAGCAAGCTTAGACCTTCACGCCAATGTGACGCACCGCATGCTCGCCGAGGCAGATGCCTTAGCCGCGTACCGCACCTACCCGCATGTGGATATGGCCACCACCGGCCAGCTTGCAGCAACGCTGTTGAAGCGCCGACTCAAGCGTGGCAGCAAAGAGCCGTTGGCCTATCGTCGCCTGCCCTACCTGATCCCCCTCAATGCACAAAGCACGTGGCTTGAGCCCGCTAAGTCGCGCTACGAAGAGATCTTTGACCTTGATCGAGAGTTTGATACTTGCTTGAGTTTTTGCATGGCGTTTCCGGCGTCAGATATCGCCGAGTGTGCGCCGATGGTTTGGGGCTATGGGGATCGCGCTGAAGCTGCGGTTCAGCGGCTGTACAAACAAGTGAGTGAGCCCACGCAGTGGAAACTTGAACTGTTTTCGGCGCGCGATGCGGTCGAGCGGGCTTGCTTGCTGGGTGAAACGAACGAAAAACCAGTGGTGATTGCGGACACTCAAGATAACCCGGGTGCTGGGGGCGATAGCAACACCACAGGCTTGCTGCGGGCGTTACTAGAAAAGGGAGCAGGCAAGCGCTTGCCTGGCAAAGTGGCGCTCGGGTTGCTCTTTGATAGCGCCGCTGCCACCATGGCGCACGAGGCCGGCTTAGGGGCTTCGATCACCACGGCGATTGGGACAGCGGTGCCGACCTTCACCGGGCAACTCAGTGACGCGCCGGTGCAAGGAACTTTTAAAGTTAAAGCGTTGTCGGATGGCAAGGTCACGCTCAAAGGGCCAATGATGACGGGCTCGCGCATCACACTGGGCGCCTGCGCCTTGCTTGAAATCGAGGGCGTGTTGGTGGCGGTAGCCAGCGGTAAAAAACAGTTACTGGATCGCGAACTATTTCGAATGCTGGGCGTGCACCCCGAGACGATGAAAGTCTTGGTCGTTAAAAGTTCAAATCATTTTCGAGCCGATTTCACGCCAATCGCGTCGCATATCTTGGTGGCGAAAGCGGCGGGGCCGATGGCTGCTGACCCAGCAGACTTGCCTTGGACGAAGCTTGCGAAAACGACCCGCACAACGCCGTAGGTCACCGCATGGACGAGCGTGTATTGGTGGGGTGTTTGCGCAAGGCAAGACGCATGTCTGCAGCCAGTTTGTGGGTTGGCAATGTGAGGCGCCCGACACGGGGATCTTGAATACAATGGAATGCGTGTTCTAGGCAATGACCTCCAGTCAAATTAACATCTGGAGGAGTGCCGTTGAAAACATAAGTTAGGAGCTGCGTTGATAGATTCAATAGAAAATTTGCAACTGAAGCAAGATTCAGAGGGTCGATGGCATGTTGTTCTAGGTGATCTGGTGTTTACGGCAACAGAATTTTTAGATCACATATCCAATCATTCCTTTCAATTAAGTGAAGCAAAGAATCGAGCTTTAAGTGCTTTAGAAAAAGAGGCCATGTTTCTTTTTGTAAACGGTGGCGATTACGCTATTTACAACCGGCTCTTACGAAATAGAGAAGTTCATCCCTTAAATCGCAAGCTTTTAAAAAAGACGCTTGTGCGGATTGCGGCAATGCAATCTGGGATTAATAAGTTACCGGACTATAGTGGTAGCGTGTACCGCGTGGCTTCCGTTGTCGACGGTTTAGCATCAACCTATAACGGAATCGGAGAAGGAAGTTTGAGCGTTGGTGCGACGACTACGACCGATACCTTCGTTGGTGCCTGTCGTTTTGCCTTTGTGGTCGTTGAACATGCACCAGTTGTGATTTGGACAGTGATAAAAACACGTCATGCGAAGGTTCAACCCGCTTGCCGTGAAGAAGTGACTTTTCCGTTGGGATCCTCGCTTAAGTTTACAAATATCAAACAATTGGATCCTAAGAAAATCACGGGGCACATTGACCCTGATGCCGAGTTGAAGTGGGTTCAAATTGGTTCTAAGCTTCGTCCATTCATTGGATTAAATCTTCATTACGGCGACGAAAGATTGCCAGATTTTTATTTTCTTTCTGAGCCACGTCAATTTAGACGCGTCGCGTTGGGTCTAGTCACATATTTTTTAGAACGCTCAAATTTATTCTACAAAAAATACGCGCTGAAAGAACTTGAACACATTAAGCGGTTACCTGCTGAAAGACGATTTGAAGAAATGTGGACGAGTCGACTAGACTCAGCGAGTCAGGCCGGCAAACTACCAGACATTATTTATTTGGCAGAGGCAGAAGAGATGCCGAACGCAGGTGTAGACATCAATATAAAGCTGTAACGTCACCGAACCTAGAATAATATCTGGTTCTTGCGCAACGATAAAACTTAGGGATCGCGTTTTGCAAATACTTTACTATGGCGTGCTATTTTTTTTGCTTGGACTGATTATCGGCGAATTAGCAACGCCCATCAAAGCAATCGGGTTCAGGATTCGTGAGCATAGATTTTATACTCACCGAGATCAGGCGATAAAAAAACCAAGCCCTTTTATAGAAAATCTCGAAGGTGGCTATGTCAACGAATCCGCACGTGCCGCTGTGATTCGTGACAAAAAACCTCGCGCACCCATTCATTTTTTAGTGATACCAAAAGAAAGAATAATTTCGATCTTAGAGGCCCCAGAAGACTTGGTGGCAGAAATGATTCAACTGGCGAAGGCGACGGCCATCGAGCACGGGATTGCTGAGTCGGGGTTTCGCTTGGTCATAAATACCAATCCTCAAGGACTTCAAACGGTGTATCACCTCCACATACACCTTCTTGGTGGTAGGCAGTTGCGAGTGCCCTTTTGGTGAGTCACAGCAATCGCGCCAGGCATCAAAAAATTTCTACAATCTTATTTGATGCCGATGGAGTTATGCAATATCCCGCGGCTGATTACGAGTTGGTGTTTCGCACACTTCTTGGTTCGCGAGCACATGAGGCAGAGCAGTTTTTTACCGATATGTTTCTGATCGAGCGTGCCTCACTAGATGGGAAAGGAGACTTTCAAAAAGATCTTATAGGCCTACTGAGTCGTTGGGATCTTTTGCAAAGTGCCGATCAGGTATTCACGCTATCGACGCAAATCAAGCCAAGCGCAGCCATACTGTCAACAATCAGTGCACTGAGGTCTAACGGAGTTTTATGCTGCTTAGCGAGTAATCAGCAGTCATATCGAGCGCGCTTTATGTCTAAAGGCTTAGGTTATTCAAGCTGTTTTGATAAAGAATTTTATTCTTGTGACTTAGGTTTTATTAAGCCGGACCCAAGATATTTCGAGTCTATTTTGGCTGATCTTGGCCAACCGGCAAGCACCATGTTGTTTATTGATGATCAAGAGGCCAACGTAGTTGCCGCTCGATCGGTGGGTTTGCATGGCACAGTTTTCTCTGCAAGCTTTGAAACTGGCGATCAAACATTAAGGGCTATTTTGTCTGAGTATGAGATTTCAGTGCAGAGTGTTTAAACACACCGAACAGCGGTGCGGCTGACCCCATGATATTCAGGTTTGCGATGGCATCAGACCTACGTTATAAAACAGCATTCATACCTGTTGACCTCGACCTTACACCTTGGATTCACAATGAACAATGAGCTTGATGAAGTGGTTGTACTGGACGTCTCTGATGATGCGCTGGAGTTGGCTGCGGGTAGTGCGCAGGGAGGGCTTGGCTCTTTCATTCGTCGTGGCTATACCTTCGGGTGTTGGTGTTCACGAGAAGTCTCTGAGCAGTAAATATTGTCAGAGCTTGAATCACGGCTTCACGAATGGGCTAACTTTGTGCAGACTTTTTCGGACGTTTCTCAGCAAAAAGAGTTTTCCCAAGAAAGGCTTTTACATATGTTGGGAACATCTGCAAAGAGCCCCGTTCAGGCATGAGCTTAGGCGTCTCTAACCATATATTCAAAGAAATAATGGTGCTATAACTCATCACTTGATGCCACCAATACGGAGCAAGATACAAAATGCTGCCAGGTTCCATCGTGACATCGTAAAACTTCACCCGACGGGCTTTAGGAAAGCGATCGAAATCTGGCTTGAGTGGATTGAAATCTGTGACTCGTGGGTAAGTTGAAAACGCAGAGCGAGGCGATAAATTCGAAAAGCTACTGGGCTCGCTTAGCAAAAATCTTTTCGGGCCATACAGTTGAATAAAAAAATTGTACTGAGGGTCAAAATGAAGGCCCGTGGTATTGCCGCCAGGGCCGTACCAAAGATCTCTCAGGCCGGGCCTATCCTTGGGCAACAAGTTATCAAAATGAATGTCTGGCAGTAGCTCAGGAAAAAACTGAGCCACTGGCTGGCTGCCCATATATAGCTTGCGAGCAGGGTTTGGATGATCAGCTTCAATTTCATTGACGTAATCACTAAAACTCATTTTAGTTTCGTCGTAATACTCTTGAAACAGACCTGTTTTAGAGGTCATGACATGGATGATTTTTGAGCCTATTTTTTGACGCAGAAACTCTGGGCTCCAAGTCGCAAGGCTTGGAAATACTTCATAAGCATTGGTGATCAGTAACGGCTTCTTGTTTTCGACACAACGAGTGAAAAGATCTTCGCCGCTGTCGACTAATTCTTTAAGACTGATCTGAGGTAGGGGCTCAGCGTATAGATTCAAATCGCAATTATCCATCTTCTTTTCTTTACAAAAACGATTAATCACTTTTCTTCATAAGATGAGCGACGGCGCCACATCGTTGATCGTTTGGGATCCCCACTTTGCCTCAAGCTCAATCTTGGCTTTACACTGAGACAAGTATAGTGCAGCCCAAAGTCTGAGAGTATGTCAAGGTCATGAGGTGGCCCGAGATTGAGACATATTAAGAGCTTTGCGAAATCTTCCAAGCGAGACGGCTTGAGCCAGGGCTAGGATTCACTGAGTTAAATGCGCAATATTTCGAGTCTATACTTTGTTGATCCGCAACCCAAATAAAACTGTGCGCGGGCGTACAACCTAGGAGTCGGCTGTGAATACTGAGCATGAGCAAGTTGTAGTACTCGAAGTCTCTGATGAGGCTCTAGAGTTGGCTGCGGGTGGTGTGCAGGGTCGTTCTGAGCCGCCTGAGCCGCCCCGTAGTTTTGGCGCAGGCTGGGCCGCGGGTCTGCAGACTTATGCGAGCCAGCCTTGGCAGTATCTCCATTGTCTGCGTCATTCCTGTTAGCCTCTGCTGGGTGGTCACCCATGCTCATTCGGGCGTGTGGTCTAACATCGTAGTGATAGTAGGTAGGGTGCCCTCATGGCGACATTGAATGTGATTCAGCACCCACTCGACCGAAAGGCGGCTCACTTCGCACTATGGCGTCTGGCCTTTCGTCCCTTTTACCTACTCGCCAGCGCATTTGCCGCCGTTTCGGTTTTGCTATGGGGCCTGCAGTTCAGTGGCTATCTGCCCTTTGCTTATTTGCAGGGGCCCTTGTGGCATGCGCATGAGATGCTGTTCGGGTTTGTGCTGGCGGTGTTGGCAGGTTTTTTGCTCACGGCTGGCCAGAACTGGTCGGGGCAGCCCACGCCGAAAGGTGTATACCTCGCCGCGTTGGCGGGCTTGTGGGTAGCAGGCAGGGTATTGGTGCTGTTACCTTGGGGGTGGCTGGCCGCCGTTGTGAATGTAGCCTTTCCACTGGCCGTGGCAACTGCACTTGCCGTTCCGCTTTACCGAGCGCGTAATCAACGCAACTACTTCTTTGTCGGGTTACTGGTCTTGTTGGCGTGCGCTCAACTGGTGGTGCATCTAAACGCCCTTGGGACTCTGCGCATACCGAACTGGGCTGGGATTGCGCTAGGCTTGAATGTGATGCTGGTGGTACTCAGTGTGATGGCGGGAAGGGTGATACCGATGTTCACCAACAATGCCATTCCTAAGGCAAAGGCCGTACGTCACCCCTGGGTCGAAAAGCTAGCCTTGGCCCTGGTCTTGCTAATCACCATTGCAGATGGGTTGCAAATCTCGGGAGCGTGGTTTGCGTTGATGGCCGTTCTGGCGATGCTGGCGCATCTTGCGCGCCTATGGCTGTGGCAGCCCTGGAAGACGCTGAAGACTCCGCTAGTTTGGGTGCTGCATCTTGCCTATGCTTGGGTACCTCTTTACTTGCTGTTTCGTGCCATGGCTGCGATGGACTGGGTTTCGGCCTCAGTCGCCTATCACGCGCTCACCACAGGAGCTATCGGTGGCATGATCATTGGCATGATGACGCGCACGGCCATGGGTCATACCGGAAGAAAACTCTTTGCAGGAAAGACAGAGGTAGCCTGTTATCTTTTGGTGGCGTTTGCCGCTGCGGTGCGGGTCTTCGTTCCGCTGTTCAACCCAGCGCTGGTGGGTGATGCAGTTTTTGTCTCTGCGGTGCTGTGGTCGTCTGGGTTTGCCTTGTATGCCTTTCGGTATTGGCGCATTCTCAGCCGGCAATAAAGCAACAACCGTAATAATTAAAAAGACGCAAAAAACGCCACGAGGTGCGACTCAGACCGCAACCAACCGACTAGAGAGAATCAATAATGAAAAGCCTTAAGGATGTTAAAGCGCAACTACTGCAAGACCCAGAGGTCAGCGCTGAATATGAAAAGCAATAACCTGAATTTGCCATTGCGCGTTACGCACAGGCCACGAACAGCCATACCGTCGTGCGCCTAGTGGCAAACACTTGACCCTACGACTTGTGGCAGGCCGGGCAGCAATTCAAGATTAAAGTCATGAACGTGACCCTAGGTAAGTCATGCAGCGTTTGGAATGATTGAGACTGCGATTAAGTCGATACAGTTGCAATCGCATTTATCAAAATGAGTACTAGGGTGGCACCATGAAAGTTGTGAGGAAAAAAACAAGAGGCGAAACAGGCCTGAGGGCCTCACGAATAAATGGTTATTTCACCAAGACCCACAAAAACAAAAAGCCTCAGAGCATTTACGCTTTGAGGCCTTTGTTGTAACTGGTGCCGGAGAAAGGAATCGAACCCTCGACCTTCTCATTAAAAGTTATGAAAAGAGTATGTTTATTGGTGTTGATTGATATTGCGTAGAAACCATAAAAATCAATAAAAACAATATCTTGTTAATAATTCTAAATAATTGGATGTTGAATAGTATTGCTCGATATTGTGTGAATTTGGTACCATAGCGGT
>CANCMG010000026.1 GCA_947378965.1 Alcaligenaceae bacterium
AACGACGCAGACATCGCAATACCCGACAAAATTCCAATCATCGATAAGGTGCCGCCTGGCCGAATACAACGCAATGACTGTGGCAAGGTTTTTTCACCTCCTAGCTCTACGATGTGGTCATAGCCGTTGCCGTCGGTCAATTCACGTGAAGCTTTCGCCCACTCTGGCGTGGTCAGATAGTTGATGGTGTAGTCAGCGCCCATTTGTTTTAAGCGCTCGATCTTGGCATCACTTGACGAGATGACCGTCACCTGTGCCCCCAACATTTTTGCAAACTGCAAGGCGAACAGCGCTACGCCACCCGAACCTTGCAACAACACGCGATCGCCCGGCTTGACCTGAGCGCATGACACTAAGGCGCTCCAAGCCGTCACGGCTGCGCAAGGCAGCGTTGCGGCCTCAAGATCAGACAAATAAGCTGGGATCTTGACCAAGCCCTCTTCAGACAAACACATGTACTCGGCCATCGTGCCATCGATTGGCCCGCCTAACGAATGCGTCAAGCGCTCTTGATTCGGCTCGCCCGAAATCCACTTTTGAAAGTACGTCGGACACACGCGGTCACCGACTTTAAAACGCGTCACCCCTGTGCCGATTTCAACGACTTCACCCATCCCATCCGAAACGGGTATTAAGGGCAAGGTACCCGTTGCAGCGCCATAGCCACGCTCGGGGACAATCGGGTCGCGAAAATTCACTGACGACGCTTTCACGTTGACCAACACTTGTCCGGCAGCCGGCTTAGGGGTCGGTCGCGTACTGAGCTTTAAGTGTGCAAGCCCCCATTCACCCTCGATTTGAAATACACGCATTGCATTCAACCTATGTTTTAAAGTTTTTACTGATTCTTTCAAGCAACATTTCAGTTGAACCATCAACCAAGGTCGCAACTTGTGCCGCAGCAACATGCCGCAGCAACGGATAGCTGTCGCGCAAGCCTTCTGCACCCATCGCATGTAACAACGCCGGTAGGTGTCGCTGGGCGGCGCCCGTGGCAAACACCTTAGCCTTCGCCGCCACATCTTGCGATTGACTACCCTCGTCGATTGCCTGCGCCGCACACTGCACTAACGCGCTTGCCGCTTCAAGATCAACCGCTGCCTCAGCGAGCATCCAACGCCAACCTTGATGTTGGGCCAACGGCTGCCCGAAGGTTTGTCGACGCTGACCATACGTTTGAGCGATACGCAGGCTCTCTTGCAACATGCCCACACACATCGCTGCGACATACACCCGTGCACCGTTGATCGATTCGAGCGCTCGCTTAAAGGCCTGGCCTGGCGCGTGCAACATTTCATTGGGCCGCGCAACGTATCCCTGCAAACGAAAACCGCCCGTGCTGCTCGACGCTGCCGCTGAGGTGAACGCAGCAAGCGAGCGCTCAAAGCCTTCACGCTTTGCTTCAACCACAAAGGCGGCAATCCCAGCGGCACCCGCGCCAGGTTGTGTCTGCGCATACACTAAAAACACATCCGCAATTTTTGCGTTGATAATCCAAGCTTTCTCACCTTGCAGGCGCCAGCCGTCTGACGTTTGAACGGCGTGGGTCGTGACCGCTGAAAAATCTGACCCCGCCCCAGGCTCAGTCAAAGCGGTACAACCGATCAACTCGCCACTCAACAACCCAGGCACCCAACGCTTAGAGACTTCAGCAGGCAACCAACGCGACAGATCATCGGCCACATTCTGTGAGTTGATCACAGCCATTGACACACCAAAATCCACGCTGGCCAAGCGTTGGGCAAGCTTCGCTTTGGTCGAATAAGGCGCACCAAAGCCACCATGCTCAAGTGCAACTTGAATTCCAGTCAAGCCAAAGCTTGCCGCAACGGCCAGCCGCTTTCGCTCACGGACAGCATCGTAAGGGCCAAGCAAAGAATCGGGGCTCATAGCTTGAGCACAAAAGCGCTCAAACTGCTCAAACCATTGGGTCAGACTGCGCGTACTGTGCGTCATTGCGCTTAACGTCTTTTAAAAAGGCTCGTGAATACGTACCAAGCAGAGGCCAAGAGTGGAACAATCCCGCGTGGCATAAAAATTGTCGTTAATACTAGCAACAAACCATACACGATGAGTCGATAGGTTTCGGCAATACGCAAAAACTCGGGTAAGGCAACGACAAGAAAAGCGCCAACGACAGGCCCCGCCAAGGTACCACTCCCACCAAGAATTACCGCCAGAATCGCATTTAAGGACTGATCTACACCAAAAGGCTCGGGGTTTAAGAACCCAATGAAATGGGCATACAAAGCCCCCGCCACACCACATAGTGCAGCACTGAGCACAAAAGCAAACATCTTATAGCGCCAGGCAAATACCCCTGCCGCATCCACCAGTGGCTCGTTTTGGCGAATCGCCAACAATACCCGTCCCACCCGTGAATGTAAGACTAAACCACAAATCGCGGTAGCCAAGACTGCAAAGATCAGGGTGAGGTAATAGTAAGCAATGCGTGTTTCAAAGTTAACGACCACGCCAAAAACAGACAAGTTCTCTGGCTTGGGGACACCCGTGATGCCCGACTCGCCACCGGTCAACGAGCTGAAGTTAATCAGCACAATGAAAATCACTAAGTTATAAGCCATCGTCACAATTGCAAAATAATGGCCCTTCACTCTTAGGCTAGGGTAGCCCACCACAACCGCCAACACCCCAGCAAGCAAAGGCGCGCAAGCCATGCTTGCCCAGACAGACCACCCGAGTTTGGTTGTCAGTAACGTCGAGGCGTAGGCACCGACTCCCATAAAGCCCGCAGCGGCAATCGACACATAGCCAGTAAAACCTTGCACCAGATTTTGACCTTGCGCCACGATCACCCAGATTAAGGCCAAAATCCCAAGATGCAAAAAGTAGGGAACCTGCACCAATGCGGGCGCAAGCACCAGCGCCAACAGACTCAGCAACGCCCAGCCAAGGTGGGTTTTCACTGGACTCATTTTTTACCCAAGAGGCCTTCAGGCCTAAACAACAACACCACAATCATGACTAAAAATGCGATCACATCTTTATAAGCCGACGATAAATAGCCCGCCGCCAGTGCCTCGCTGACGCCTAGAATTAAGCCTCCGACGATCGCACCGGGCACCGAACCCAAACCACCTAAGATCAACACCGCAAAGCCTTTGATCACTAAGCTTTCACCCAAACCAGGGGCTAGTGCCAGCATGGCGCCCACCAAGGCACCGCCAGCCACACCCAGCGCCGACGACAAGCCAAACACCACAAGCGCGACGGCATTGACATTGACACCCATCAAAATCGCTGCTGAGCGGTTTTGCGCCACAGCGCGAATCGCGCGACCGGTTTTAGTTCGACTAACAAAATACGACATCGCCACAATCAGCACTGCAGTCGTCACCATCACGTATACCCGCAACTCTGTCACCACCAACCCAGCAAAATTAAACACACTTTGAAACGGTGTACGTATCACCATCTGATCGGGGCCAAACGCTAACAAATTTAAGCCATCAATCATCATCGTCAACCCAAGTGCGATAATGAAGGCGTTGATATGCGCAGCATTTTGTACTGGACGATAGGCAAAACGCTCAACGAGCAAACCTAGGATCGCGCCTACCAGCATCGCAAGCATCATCGCCACAAAAAATGGCAAGCCCAATTTTTCGATTAAAAAGAACGTGACATAGCCACCCGACATGGCCACAACCCCGTGGGCAAAGTGCGCAATCCCTAAGATACCGAAGACAATCGTCAAGCCAATGGCGATCAGGGTATAAACCGCCCCAATCGCCAAGCCATTGAATACCTGTTGCAAGAACTCAATCACACAAGCAGCCCTGTGATAGATGACAGGCGATCATTTACGCAGGCCCCTTAGGTACGTCGAATAGGCTGCAGGGTCAGAGGGCAGATCTTGCACATAGATCCACTTACCTTTTTGCCATTGAAACGCACCATTTGACGTGTAGGCCTGTCCATTTTGATCAAACATCATGCCCGCTACAGGTAGATATTTCATCACCGCCTCTGTGGGCACCCCGATCTTGTAAGCGGCCGCTGCGACCTTAAGTGGATCGCTAGCGCTACCAGCAGCTTCGATCGCATTTTTTAAAACATACACTTGGTCATAGGCATAAGGTGAACTTGGCGAGGGCGGCGTACCGTATTTTTTTGTATAGTTCGCAACGTAGGTCTTCGCGGTAGCGCCCAGTGCCTCAAGGGTCAGCTCAGTCGGGCGCAAATCCCATACGCCTTCCATTTGCTCGGTGGTGGCAACTTTTAAGAATTGCTCTTCGCTGCCGCTCGTGAAACCATAGCGCGCTACTTTCATGCCCATTTCAACTGATTGCCTGTACACAAACGCAGCCGGCTCAATGTAGCCCAGCACCAAAATCGCGTCGGGATTCAAGGCGCGCACCTTGGTCAGTTGCGGCGTCATGTCACGGTCTTTTAAACCAAAGGTTTCTTTGGCAATAATTTTGCCGCCACCCTTGACGAACTCTTTTTCAAAGGCTTCAAGATATTGCGTATAGAAGCCCACATCTAACGAGCCAATCACCGCGATATTTTTTGCGCCTTTGCTTGCCACAAACGTACCCGCTGCTGCACCCGTAAAATCTGCAGGTGGCCGCGTACGCAACAAGTTTGTTGCGCCCAGTGTCGTGATGCTGCGCTCGGCCGCATTACCGACCATCATCAAGACCTTTTCTTTACCAATAAATGAAGCGACGGCACTAGTCGGACCAGAACAACAAAAGCCAACAATGTATTGAGCGTTATCACGATCGATGAGTTTGCGCACGGCATTCGTGCCTTCGGTCGGATTGGCCTTATCGTCATAAGCAACGACATTGAGCTTATAGGTATCGGCGCCCGCTTTGATTCCGCCTTTAGCGTTAATCTCTTCAGCTGCCATTTTTACCGCATTGGCCTGAGGCAAACCGTACACGGCGCCAGGCCCGGTCAGTGAATCATTTAGGCCAAGCGTCAATTGCTTCTCAGCTGCGCCAGCAAACGCCATTGCCACGGCCAAGGCACCGCCTAGCAGCTGCGACACCATTGTTGAGGTACGAATTTTCATATTTTGTTCTCCTGATTTTTTAAATGATTATTTGTAAGATCGAATTCTTTAAGATGAAACTCTTTTTATGCTGAACTCTTATTAGAAACATTTAGATGAAACTCTTTGTACGCTGAACTCTTAGTAGAAAAATTTAGATGAAACTCTTTGTACGCTGAACTCTTAGTAGAAAAATTTAGAATCCTTCGCACGACTGTCGATGCATTCGGCTCTTCACCGCAAACTTGCACGACACACAAAAATATTAATGACCGAGATACGCTTTACTCACGTCTGGATGCAACAGCAATTCAGCCCCGCTTCCTTCTAAAACAATTTCACCTGCCTCGTACAGATAAGCATGATCAGCTAAACCTAGTGCCATTTTGGCGTTTTGCTCAACTAATAAAATTGTCGTGCCACGGGCTTTGATTCGCGCAAGCGTTTCGCCTACCTCTTGAACAATCTTAGGCGCCAAACCCAGCGATGGTTCGTCAAAAATACAGAGCTTCGGACGCGACATCAGTGCTCTGGCAATCGCAAGCATCTCTTGCTCGCCACCCGACAAGGTACCCGCCATCTGCGAGGCACGTTGGCGCAAGACCGGAAACATGTCGAACATTTCGCTTAAATCGTCTGCCTCATTGGCATCTCGTCGGGTATGCGCGCCCATTTTTAAATTTTCTAACACCGACATGGCACCAAACACTTGGCGACCCTCGGGGCACATCGTGATCCCATGGCGCACGATCTGATGACCCGGCAGCCGCTCGAGGGCGACACCTTCAAACTCGATCGATCCAGAACGCGAAGGCAACAAACCCGTGATGCATTTCAAGGTGGTGCTTTTGCCGGCACCATTGGCACCAATCAGTGACACGCATTGCCCAACCTTGACTTCAAAACTGACGCCGTGCAAGACATCCGTTTTGCCATAGCCCGCATACAGATTATTCACGCGCAGCATTTAGTGCTCCGTCCCGAGATAGGCATCAATCACAGCCGGATCTGCGCGCACTTGAGCGGGTGTGCCATCGGCAATTTTTTGTCCGAAATTCAACACCGCGATACGTTCACAGACTTCCATGATTAAGCCCATGTGATGCTCAATCACTAAAACAGCTACGCCTCGATCACGGATGCGTAAAATAATCTCTGACAGCTCAGCGCGTTCTTTGGCAACCATCCCGGCGGCAGGCTCATCGAGCAGCAAGACCCGCGGCTCGGTTGCGAGTGCGGTCGCTACCATTAACAAACGTTGCTGCGCTGACGAAATTGCTGAAGCCGGTACATGCGCAACGTCCATCAACCCCATAAACTCAAGTAAATCCTCTGCACGTTTTCGTTGAACCCCATCGTCATGACGATACGACTTCGTGCGAAAAATTGCTTGCGCCGCCTTGGTGTCGAAGCGAGTATGCGCCCCTAACAGCACCTGGTCTAACAAGCTAAATTCAGGGAAAAGACTCGTCGTTTGAAAGGTACGAGCAAGGCCGAGGGCCACACGCTGACCGATCGTCGCAGTCGACATGTCGTGACCACCTAACAAAATCTGCCCGCGTGTTGCGCGCATGGTGCCCGAGATCAAATTCACGCTGGTCGACTTGCCCGAACCGTTGGGGCCAATCAGCCCAACGATTTCACCCGCAGCGATCTCAAGCGACAGTCCTTTCACAGCCTGAACGCCGCCAAAATTTTTATCAAGCTCACGCACGACGAGCAGGGGCTCAGTCATGCTTCACGCTCTTGGACTGTATTTGACCCATCAAACCGCATACACATCTTTGTTTCACTTCTGACAAGAGCCGCCAATGTTTTGGACGACGCACGATTAAGTTGCAACGATATGGATATTAGACCGATCGTCTATAAAATCGATTGGTATTTACCCTTGATCAATCTCTGCGGCAAAAAAGTGTTATATATCAATTGAATAGTATTTTTTATCTGTATAGATTTTTTATCTTTTTGTGTATGTATTTAGATATTAATTAATTAAACCTATGGGCACTCTCCACGCCTTCGCGGCCCCGTACGGCATCCGCAAAGAAAAACTGTCGGACGCGGATATGCAGTTCAAACACGCCCGTTCGCTAGCGGCCAAGCAACGCGGCGATACCCGTTCGGCGATTATCTGGTGCGGCACTGAGTTACTGACAGAGCGCGGGTTTCAAATCACTGGCATCGATGAAATTTTGTCTATCGTCGGCGTACCGAAGGGCTCTTTTTATTATTACTTCAAGAGCAAGCGCGAATTTGGCGCGGCAGTCGTTGATAACTACGTGCAGTTTTACGCCCAGAAGATGGCTCTGCTGTTTGACAATGCCGAGCGGACCCCCTTGCAACGCTTGCAAGATTTTGTCGACGACGGCAAGCTTGGCATGGCGAAATACGATTTCAAACGAGGCTGCCTGATCGGTAACATGGGGCAAGAGCTTGCCGCGTTAAATGATGAGTTCAGAGAGCGTCTTGAGCAAGTGATGCAGACGTGGGAGGCTCGCGTCACAGCCCTATTTCAGCTCGCGATCAATCAGGGCGAAATCGCGCCAAGTCATGATCCTAAAAGCCTGTCGCAATTTTTTTGGATCGGTTGGGAGGGCGCGATTTTGCGCTCGAAACTCACCCGCAGCGTGGCTCCACTTGATCACTTTGCACAAATCTTTTTTGGCAAAGTGCTGGACCCTTGAAAATCAATACCCTTCCCGATTAAATGAACATGATCGGCACCTGCACAGTCGGCACTATTCATCCTACCTTCGAACGGGGTGGGTTTGCGAGCGCGCCGTTAATCAGAGTCACGTCAGCGTTCAGTAGCTCCCTCTCGTTTCCGTATCTTGCTAAACTCGTGCTATGACACAAGACGTTCGCTGGAAACAACGCTTTAGTAATTTTCTTCGGGCCTTTCAAACGCTCACCGAAGCGACCGAGCTCGCGCAGATCCGAGCGCTCACTCCACTCGAACAGCAAGGCCTAATTCAAGGCTTCGAGTTCACACACGAACTCGCCTGGAACGTACTCAAAGACTACCTCACCTATCAGGGTATTTCTGACCTGGTAGGCTCACGTGATGCCAGTCGCTCAGCGTTTAAAAATGCCTTGATCCAAGACGGCGAAGTCTGGATGAAAATGATTGAGGCCCGCAATCAAACCTCACATACGTACAACATTGAGACTGCCCAAGCGATTGTTCATAGCATTTGCCAATCGTTCTATCCGGCGTTTCAAGCCTTTGCAGAACAATTTAAAAAAATCACTGATTAGCGTACGCCAAAAATGGATACGGGTCTAAGCCCTAAAACGATTCATGCTCTTGAAAGGGTCTTCAAACAATTCGACGCCATCGACAAAGTCGTGCTCTATGGCTCGCGCGCGCTGGGCACGCACAAGCCTGGCTCAGATATCGACCTTGCACTCTTTGGCAGCGAGATCACGCCCGATTTAATCGCTAGCATCGCCATCCTGATTGACGATTTGCTTTTACCCTACACGCTCGATCTCACTGCCTATGCCTTAATTGACAACGACGCTTTGCGCGAGCATATCGATCGCGTAGGAATCGAACTTTTTCAATAAGTCAAATTATTCTTGGCTTGTGATATCTCGGGCGCGGACATTTCGGATATTATCCGAAGCGATAAGATGAACTCGTGCTGTTCGAGGCGAGTCTTGCAGCCCTAACCGCCTAACGGCTCGATCCACTGTTCTTTAAGTTGATCTCGGCTTAACTTCGGCTTAAGTTCACGCGAACTTCGAGTTTATCTCGGCTTAACTTCGTATTACCGCAAATGGCCCAGTTGTCGCAGAATGCGAACGACATCTGGGCCAATGTGTTCATAAAACCGATAAAGTCCTGAGCACAAGTAATTCAGTCCGGCCTCGCCCGTGCGTGTTTTGATCAGGCGATTTTTAGGACACTCGCCCCAGCACAGCTTTAGGTAATCACATTCGCGACACTGCTTGGGCAAGGTGTCGCGCTTATCCATCCCAAATTTTTCTTGTGTGGCTGAAAATGCCAAATCGCCCAAGTGTGTTTGTTTGATTGTGCCAAGTTTATACTCTGGATATACGAAGTGATCACACGAATACACCGTGCCATCGTGTTCAAGCGCCAAGCCTTTGCCGCAAAACTCGGCCTGCGTGCACGTTTGCGCGGGCATCCCTGCAGCTTGCGCCACAGCGGTTTCAAACAAATTGACATGCACACGACCATAGTCAGTCGCCAACCACTCATCCCACACGCCTGATAAAAAACTGCCATAGTCGTCTGGGTCAACCGACCAGTCGGTGACAATCGACAATGGGTGACCCGGCTTTGCGCGAGCGCTATCTTGCAGAGGTGCAGCCGAGAAATCCATTTTTGCCGGCGCCGCTTGCTTGAATGCGCGCGGTTCAACTGCAGGATTAAATTGCACCCGCCAGGTACCGACCTCGTCGGCCAAAAAGCGGTAGACCTCTTTGGGGTGCAGCGCATTGCGGCGATTCACGACGCACAACGCGGCAAAAGATACTTCAGCGTCTACCAAACGTTTTGCCGCACTCATCACATAATCAAAGGTCGGCTTGCCATTGTTTGTTTTTCGATACGCATCATGCAACTCACGCGGGCCGTCGATCGACAGGCCCACATGAAAATGATTGTCTTTTAAAAATCGCACCCAATCCGCATCAAGCGCAATGCCGTTGGTTTGTAGATCATTTTCTATTTTTTGATTAGGCTTTGCATACTTGTTTTGCAAAGCCACCACTTGCTGATAAAACGGCAACCCTAGCAAGGTAGGCTCACCACCTTGCCACGAAAACACAACTTGCTCGCCAGTTTGACTTTCGATGTATTGCCGCACATATTGCTCAAGCGTAGCGGCATCCATCCGCGCATGCTTGGGTTGCTCGAGCAGTTCAGTTTTGTGCAGGTAAAAGCAATAATCGCAATCGATATTGCACTCAGCACCCGAAGGTTTAGCCATCGTGTGAAAGCGATAGTGCCTACCCGCGGGTAACGGCGGTAAGTTATGCGCGGGCAGTGTCACTGAACACCCTTCTGACTAGCAAGAAGACGGCGGCGACAGGTGTACGAAATACGCACACTCACTTGGTGATCTTAGTAATTTTGTTACCTTGAATGCCAATGCCTGCCATCAAGCCTTTTTGATTGAAGACAAAAGCGTAGATATCGTCTTGTAATGTGGTGGTGGTGTGCGTCACACCTTTACCCTGGTCCACCACCACAATGCTTGGGCCTACACCGACTTCAAAGCCCTGGGTCGCATCAAGCGCTTTCAAGGCGCTTTCGGTCATGAAGAACATCGCATAACCGTACTCTTGCACACCTGCCTGAAAGCCATACGAGGCCCCGCCCGTGTTGTAGTAAGCCGTCGCTTTGCCGTCGCGCCACAACACGCCCTCGCCAAATTGACCGCCCACGATGAGGCCGGCTTTCTTAACATCCGGAAACACTAGCATGGCCACTGCGTGCTTGCTCAGAGCGTTTGCCGAAGCATTTTGGGCGATCAACGAGTTTAAGGCCGCCTGCGAAGTACGCTCGAGCGTCGCACGATCGTCAGCGCGCGCAACTGTCGACAAACAAAGCGCTGCGGCAGCGCTGAGCAAAACAAAAAAACGAAATGCTTGTTGGAAAAACATGAGAGCTCCAAAATCAATGAGGCGGCTGAACCCAAAAAGAGCCTGACCGCTTTATAGAAAATTTACAACTGGAAAAAGAAAATACCCTTACTCGGAAGGGGCCAACCTAAAACCCTTAAACCAGCCAAAACAATTAAAGCACGACTAGCACGTTATTTTTTCTCAAGCCCCGAGATCTCGACCATCTCGCCCCAAAGTTTGTAGTTATGGGCAACAAACTGACCGAACTGTGCGGGGGTGTCACTGGTGACCACTTCAGTCCCTAAAGCCACGAGTTTGCGCGCGGTATCGGGGTCCGCCAAGGCACGATTGAGTACGCCATGCAATTTATCAATGATCGGCTGCGGCGTATTTTTTACCGCAAACATACCAATCCAAGCCCCTAAATTAAAGCTGCCAATGCCTTTTTCTTCGATCGTAGGAACTGAAGGATCCATCGCCGTGCGTTTTGTCGTGCTCACGGCCAGCGCATTGAGGCGCCCTGACACCACATGCGGATACACCGTCACCATCGTATCAAAGGTGGCGTCCACGTTGCCACCGATCACATCGGCTTGCGATTGGGTGCTGCCTTGATAAGGCACGTGGACCATCTTCACCCCTGCTTTTTGCAACAACAGCAACATCACTAAATGGCTGGTGGTGCCATTACCAATCGAGGCGTACGTCAGCAGGTCTGGGTTTGCCTTTGCATAAGCGATATATTTTTCAAAGGTATCGAGGCCTTTGGTTTTATTGCTTACCAGCAAAAAGGGCAACCACGAAGTTTGACCAATCGGTGCAAAATCCGTTAAGGGCGAGTAAGGCAAGTTTTTCATCAGATGTGCAGCCGTACCCATCGGCGCGGTCGCGCTCAAGAGCAGGGTGTACCCATCGGGTTGCGACTTGGCAACCTCAGCAGGGGCTAGGGTGCCGCCTACGCCGGGTTTATTCTTGATAATGATAGGCTGACCAAGATCTTTACTCATCTTGTCGGCCAAAATTCGACCGACCGAATCGGTTGAGGTGCCAGGCGGAAATCCAATCCAGATAGAAAGGGGTTTATCTGGATAGGTGCCCTGAGCCTGGCTAAGCAGCGGTCCAACCGCAGCCCCGAGGCACACACCGGCTAAAGCAAAGAAGCGAAGCAGTTTCATACGTTCAGTCTCCGTGGGTATTGCGCCTGTCTTTGAGTGCTACATCTGTTGTTCGTGCGTCTGTCTTTAACTGCAGTCTAGCGCGAAATCACCCTTTCAACGCCGAATGGCGGCCTCTCTATCGACAGCGGACGCCTCAGGAAGGTAAGATTGCGTCAAACACAGTTATTCAGTTGCCTTTTCTTAGGGATCGTCCGACATGCCATCCTTTGCCACTCGCGAGCACGCGCTCGCCAACCGCCACTACAACAAGCTGCCCAATGGCACGATTACGCACGTATCCTCGTGTATTGGCGTGAATTCAGTTGAGCGTAAAGCCACCGGCTTGCCGGCGCGCCCGCCCGAAGCCTTTCCACCACCGCTTGAGCCGATTGCCTTTTTGGTCGAACAAGCGGCCAATATGTCGATCCCCGGTCATTACCATCAAGCGGATCAGTTTCAAGTTTTTGTGGCCGGGGGCGGCAAGTTTGGCATCAAACCCATTGAGGGTCTGACCGTGCACTACGCGATGGGGTTCACGCCCTACGCGCCGATTCATGCGGCCGAGGCAGGCGTCGAGTACTACACCTTGCGCAACGGCTGGGATCCTGGTGCGCGTTGGATGCCCGACTATAAAGAGGGTCTCAAGGGGCGCACGAAAGATTACCGTCATGGTTTGGGATTGATTCCTCCTTTGTTAGGCGACGCCCAGGGTCCAAAAAACCTCACCGCCGTCGTCGAACATCCGGTTGTCCCCTTCGAGGCCGATGGGTTGGGCGCAACGCTTTACCATGCTGCGCCTGGTCAACAAATCGCAGGTCCTGCGCCAAGCGAAGGGCGTGGTCAATACTGGATGGTGATGAGCGGCGAGTGCCAATTCAATGAACATCTGGGTGGCAAACAAGCCTTGTTATTTATCGATCCCAACGATCAAGCGCCCGTGATTACTGCGGGCAAAGACGGTGCGTCGGTCTTGCTGATGCAGTTTCCAAAGCGCGAGCAATAATGCGCAAGACTCTCGCGCGGTTGACCCTCAGTTTTTTTGTGCTCGGTCTACTCGCTTGGGGGCCGGTATCAAAGGCTGCCGAAGGGCCGCTCAGAATCATTGTCATCGTGGCACCCGGCGGCAGTGCTGATGCCATGGCGCGCATGGTCAGTGAAAAGATCGGCCCGCTTCTGAACACCATGACCGTCGTTGAAAACAAGCCTGGCGCGGGGGGCAACCTCGCGACTCAACTTGTTGCTAAAGCCCCGGCAGATGGCTTGACCTTGCTTGTCACCGCGAATAACCACACCATTAACCCAACCCTGTTTGCCGACGCTGGCTATAGGATCGACGATTTAGTCCCCATCGCGGATTTAATGTGGGGGCCAAGCGTGATGGTGGTACCCGCCAATTCGTCTTATCAATCATTTGATCAATTAATAGCCGATGCCAAAAAAAGACCTGATGCGATTACCTATGGCAGCGCGGGGATCGGTACACCTAGCCACATTGCGGGTGAACTCTTAAACCAGGCCGCTGGAATCAAGCTTGCCCACGCTCCCTATCGTGGCTCGGGCCCTTCGCTCACTGATTTAGCGGGCGGCCAGATTCCGGTCGTACTGTCCTCCTTAGTGGCCGCGATGCCCTTGATCAAGTCGGGCAGAATTCGCCCCTTAGCCGTCACGTCAAGCAAACGCTGGCCCGGCGCTGAGACGATCCCAACAGTCGCTGAGTTTGGTTTACCTAAATTTGAACATCTGACGTTTATTGGCCTGATGGCACCCAAAGGCACCACTCAAACTCAAGCGAACGCCCTCAGCCAAGCGGTCATGAAAGTGCTCGCCGACCCTGCAGTAACTGCCAAAGTCGCCAGTCTGGGAGGCGAAGTTGGCCACATGAACGCGCAAGAATTTAAACAATACATCGATACCGATTACAAGGTCTCGCGTCAGATTGTTCAGTCAACTGGAATGAAACCCGAATGAGCACTGCCCTACCTGACCCGACCAAGCCTTTGGCGGGCATGCGCGTACTGGAGCTGTCGCAAATTATGGCGGGCCCCATCTGCGGCCTCATGTTGGGTGACCTTGGGGCCGAAGTTATCAAGATCGAGAAGTTTCCTGGCGGTGATGATGCTCGTGCATTTAGCAGTGCAGGTGCTGCAAACACGATGCCCGCGTCATTTCAGATGATCAATCGCGGAAAAAAATCCGTAGCGTTGAATCTGAAGTCAAGGCTCGGTCGCGACACCTTGCTGAAGATGATTCAACAGGCCGATGTCGTCACCGAAAATTATCGCCCAGGGGCGCTCAAACGCCTAGGTCTGGCTCCTGAAGACCTGATCAAAGTCAATCCAAAATTGATCGTGGTGTCAGTCAGTGGGTATGGCTCAATCGGCCCACTCAGCGAACGTGGCGGCTTTGATTTGGTATTGCAGGCCTTTAGTGGCTTGATTAGCGTCACCGGCGAAGAAGGCGGTGGTTCAGTCAAACCCGGAGTGCCAACAGCAGACATCAATTCTGGTATGTTAGCAGCGCTTGGTACGCTCAGTGCCTACATCTACCGGCTGCGCACGGGCCAAGGGCAGTGGGTGCAAACCTCATTGCTGCAGGCCTCAATGCAACAACTCTATTGGCAAGCCGCCCTATTTTTTGCAAGTGGTGTGATGCCTAAACGTTTAGGCACTGCCCACCCATTAATTGCGCCGTATCAAACCTTTACGTGTGCCGATGGCGAACTGGCGATTGGTGGCGGCAACGCGGCGATCTGGAAGAAACTACTTGAGGTGCTTGAAAAGCCTCAGTGGAACGAAGATGTACGTTTTAACTCAAGCAAAACTAGGCTGGATAATCGCCCCGTACTTGAGACCTTGATGAACGAGGTGTTGCGCAAACACACGCGCGCACATTGGGAAGAAAAACTATTAGCCGCCGGCGTGCCTTGCGGCCCAGTACAAAACGTCGCCGAGGCACTTAACCATCCACAAACTCAAGCGCTGAATATGGTCATTGACGTTGAAGATGCCAACGGTGGTTCGATGCGCTCGCTGGGTTTACCGATATTGTTTGATGGTACCAATAGCCCGTCACTCAGCGCTGCACCGCAGCTCGGCCAGCATACAGAAGAGGTTTTAACTGCCTGGGGAGTCACTGCAGAAGAGTACGCCCTGCTACTCAAAGAACAGGCCTGCATGCAGGCCTGACGTTAAGCGCGAGAGCGGTTACCGCACTGACGTTCTCGAGGCAAATCTGGCCTTTGCGCTTAGCGACCTTTAAACTGCGCCGGGCGTTTTTCTAAGAACGCAGCACGGCCTTCTTTGAAGTCGTCGCTGGCAAAACAGGCCTTCACCATTTCAACAGCACGCTTAAGGTCTTGCTCTTCTGGTTGAGCACACACCTGACGAATATTGAATTTGCTGGCGGCCACGGTTAACGGTGCGTTTTCGGCAATCAGCTTGGTGTATTCAGCAATCACCGCATCAATCTCGTCGCCCTTGCACACACGCGACACAAAGCCCATGCGCAACGCATCATGCGCATCAAAGCGACGTGCCGTCACAAAAATATCGGTCGCGTTGGCCAAGCCAATAATATTGGTGAAGCGATTGATCCCTTTATGGCCATAGCCCAAGCCTAAACGCGCGGCTGGCATTCTGAAGGTTGCGTCTTCGGTACAAATTCGAATGTCGCAGGCTGCGGCAAGGCCTAAGCCACCGCCAAAACAGAAGCCGCGAATTTGCGCAATGACCGGTTTTGAACACTCGACCGGAGCGTTCATTGAGTCTGAGACGGCGTCTTCATAGGCCAACTGGGTTTCTGGCGAGGCACGCAAGGTATCAAACTGAGAAATATCAGCGCCCGACACAAAGGCTTTTTCGCCCTGCCCTACGATCACAATGACCCGAACCTCAGGATCGGCGTCAAACGCACGAATCGCTTTAGGCAGGTCTGTCCACATCTGTACTGACATGGCGTTCATTTTGTTGGGGTTCGAGATCAGGATCGACCCGATCGCACCCTTTTTCTCGGCAACGATGCTGCCGACGATGATTTTTTTCTCTGTACTTGAGTCTGCCACGAAAATTCCCCTTTTTGGACGTTGTGAATCGCTGTTAGTCTAGCAGTATCACTTGCAAAAACACCCAAAGCAACATATAAAAGACTTCGAAAGTCGGCAGTACACTCGAAATCACAGAAAAATCTGCCCGACCGCCTTTTTGCCTTTCAATCTAAATCGAACATCATGTCAAAAATCCAGGCCTCTTCAGCACTTTCAAACCTTAAAGTTCTCGATATGTCTCGCGTGCGCGCGGGCCCAAACTGCGTGCGTCTGCTCGCCGATTTCGGCGCAGACGTCATCCGCATTGAGCCGCCCAAAGGCGTCGATCCTAACGAAGGCATGTTTGCCGCCAACCGCGAAGGTGGCGACTTTCAAAACCTGAACCGCAACAAGCGGGCGATCACGTTGAACCTCAAAAAGCCTGGCGCACTCGACATCATGATGCGTCTGGTAAAAACCGCTGACGTCGTGGTTGAAAACTGGCGTCCAGATATTAAAAACCGCTTGGGCGTTGACTACGAGTCACTCGCCAAAGTGAACCCACGTATTATTTTGGCCAGCATCTCGGGCTATGGCCAAGAAGGCCCCTACGCGTCGCGCCCCGGCTTTGACCAGATCATGCAAGGCATGGGTGGCTTGATGTCAGTGACTGGCATCCCTGGCCAAGGCCCGGTTCGTGCTGGCTTAGCCGTTGCCGACATGAGCGCAGGCTTGTATGCCGGCATTGGTATTTTGACCGCGCTGCTTGAGCGTGAGCGTTCAGGCAAAGGGCAATGGGTACACGCCTCGCTGTTGCACGCGCAAATTGCGATGATGGATTTTCAAGCGGCACGCTACCTCAACGAAGGTGACGTCGCAGGTCAAGCTGGCAACGACCATCCAACCTCAAGCCCAATGGGCTTGTTTGAAGCTAGCGATGGCGTCTTTAACCTTGGTGCCTCAGGCCAAGGCAATTGGGTGCGTTTATGCGAACTCGCCAAGCGCCCAGACTGGATGGCAGACCCTGACTTTGCAAACGAAAAGACCCGCGCGGTCAATCGTGCCAAATGCAATAAAGCGCTTAACGAAGTGTTTCGCACACAAACGGTTGCCTACTGGGTCGACAACCTGAACAAGGCAGGCGTGCCCGCAGGCCCGGTCTACAACGTGCCAGAAATGTTTGCCGATGAGCACATCAAGCAATCGAACATTTCTAAAATGGTGAAAGATAAAAATGGCAAAGAAAAAGGCTTTATCACCCTGCCAACTATCCTAAGTCGCACTCCGGCTGATGTCGTCACCACCGCTCCACAATGGGGCGAACACACTGCTGAAGTGTTGGGCGAAGTCGGCTATTCAGAAGCAGAAATCGCCAAGTTCTACGAGCAAGGCGTGGTGTAAAAAAACGTTTTATCGGTCGTGACAACATTTGTCACGACTGCTTTGGTATAAAAAAATATTCATAACGAGAGACAGTATGCCTACAGTCACATCGCACGATGGGATCCCCCTTTTCTATGAGATCCACGACTACACCGATCCCTGGAAAAACGCACCGACCTTAATTCTGCAACATGGGTTTGGGCGCTCGGGGCGCTTTTGGTACAACATGATCCCGTACCTGTCGCGCTTTTATAAAGTCCTTTGTCCGACTCTGCGAGGCTTGGGTACGCATTACGACATGCCCAACCCTGACCAAAGCATCACCGCTGAAAACTATATTAAAGACTTGATCACAATTTTGGATCATCTTGGGCTTGAGCGTGTACATTACGCTGGTGAGTCACTCGGCGGCATCATTGGAATGTACCTGTCGGGGATGCACCCAAAGCGCGTGCGCACGCTCTCGATGTTTGCAGCGCCTTTGATTATCAGCACGGCCACGCAACAGACCTTCACCTGCGGTTTTCCGACTTGGCAAGAGGCCTTAAAAACATTGGGTGTCAAAGGATGGTCTGACAAGGTCAATAGCCTGACGCGCTTTCCTCCGGGCACCGACCCAGCCATGCTTGAGTGGTTTTCTCAAGAAATGAGCAAATCGAAACTTGAGGTTGTGATTGCGATGTCGCGCCTGGCGGGCAAGGTTGACCCAACACCGGTACTCAATCAAATTGAAGCGCCGGTGCTAGGGCTGTATCCCAGCCAGGGCGGAGCCATCACTTCAAACGAGCAGTTCACTAAGTTGCGCACGCACATTCGCAATCTAAAACTTGTTCACCTCGATACGCGATACCACATGGTGCAAACCATGGAGCCCGCCTCGTGCGCAAAACATGTGCTGTATTTTTGCTCTGAACACGATGGTACCCCCTGCCGCGAGGCGTAAGGACACAATGATGATGCAACGCACTTGGCACACTCTAAGCGGTGCACTGTTGGCCGTAGTCGTTTCACTTTTTGCGCTGGCGCCCATTGGCGCCTGGGCTCAGTCAGACGAATTACTCGCCGCCGCAAAAAAAGAAGGCAAGGTGATGATCTATGGCGAGATGATCACCCCCACGATGCGCAGCATCAAAGAAGGCTTTGAAGCAAAATATCCGGGCATTACGATGGAGTTCATCTACCTGTCGGGCGCGCCGCTCATGAATCGAATCGTGTCAGAGCAAGATGCTAAGCGTTATCTCGCCGATGTGATTGCAGTCGACACGATTCGTATGCCAGTGTTAACTGAAAAAGGCTACCTGGCACCGTATCAATCGGTGCATGAAGCCAGCTACGACTCTAAGTGGCATTCAAACAATCCACCACACCTGTGGGTACGCAACCACATGTACTTGGGTGGCATCATGTACAACTCAAAGGTTGTGGCGCCAGCGGATGTGCCTAAAAACTACGAAGACTTGCTTAACCCTAAATGGAAAGGCAAGATCGCTCTGGTCAGCCCAGTGACAAATGATTTAATTTTCACTTTGTATGCTGGTCTCGTGCGTGACATGGGAGAAGAAAAAGCCTATAAGTTTTTTGATGCCCTCGCCGCTCAAAAGCCCCTAGTGTTTGGGCCGGGCGGCATCCGCGTCTCGCAAGGGATTGGTACAGGCGAGTTTCCGGTCGGCATCGGCTTCATTGGCCACACCTACAGCGTCGGCCTTGAGACTGGCTACAACATGGCGATCGCCAAAACCGATCCACTGTATGCAATCGGCGGGCCAGGTTTTGCCTTAGTGAAGACCGCCCCACATCCTAACGCAGCCAAGCTTGCAATCGACTACATGCTTTCGGCACCGGTTCAAGAAAAGCACGCAAAGATGGGCTACCGCAGCAATAATCGCGAGGCCAAGGGACTGCCAGATCTTGATGCGGCAAACATGTCACTGGCGCCAGTACCCACAGGCGCAGAGGCTGACAAATTAAGAAAGAAATTAAAGGATCTGTTTGGGGGTTAATGCCGCAACTGCTCAGGCCCGAAGGGCCTGACGCGTTCCTATCCTCAAACTCAAGCATCCATGATTCGTCTAGAACACATTCATAAAACCTTTCGTTCGCGCGGCCGCACCGTACACGTCATTGACGACATTACGCAAACCATCCCAGATGGCTCGTTCTTTACCTTGCTCGGGCCGAGCGGTTGTGGCAAAACCACGACCTTACGAGTCATCGCTGGCTTAGAGCGTCACGATGCCGGCGAAGTGTGGTTTGAGGATTCGCTTATCTCGGCGCCTGAGAAAAAAGTATTTACGCCAACCAGTGCGCGCGATATCGGGATGGTGTTTCAGTCGTATGCAATCTGGCCGCATATGGATGTGTTTGATAACGTTGCCTACCCACTCACAACGGGCCGACACCGCTTTGATAAAAATAAAATCACTCAACGCGTCACCGAGACCATTGAACTGGTAGGCTTAGGGGCACTGTTGCACGCGCCCTCGACAGCGCTCAGTGGAGGCCAACAACAACGCGTGGCACTGGCGCGCGCGCTGGTCGCTCAACCCAAGGTCTTGCTGCTTGATGAACCGTTAAGCAACCTTGATGCCTTATTACGCGAGCGCATGCGCGGCGAACTCACACAACTGCAGCGGCGACTTGGCGTCACCTCGGTTTATGTGACGCACGATCGCGCCGAAGCGTTGTCAATGTCTGATTACATTGCCGTGATGAATGCGGGCCGAATCGAAATGACCGGCACACCGACCGAGATCTATACGCAGCCAGCCACAATGTTTGTCGCGCAGTTTTTGGGGCATTGCAATTTTATAGAGGGCACTGTGCGCGCGCGCCACGACGAGCGTTCAGGCATTGCGCAAACGGCCTTTGGGTCGATCTCGATCAACATGCCTAGTGTGCCCGCGATCGGCGAAGCGATTCAATTATTGATTCGCCCAGAAGACTTCACTACAGTACTCGACTCAGCGCGCGGCAATGACCCCACACACAACCAACTCGTCATACAGGCGCGTGTGAACAATGTCATGTATTTTGGTGAGCACTACGAGGCCGACGCAATGGTGGGCGAGCAGCGCTTGCGGTTCAAAATCAACAGCGCTCAGGCACCCGCAACCGATACGATCACGCTCACGCTCAAACAGACCGACTGCTGGGCCTTTGCGGGCAAGGTGGTCGCTTGAATCGTGGTCTCGAGCGCGTTTGGTTCACGCCAAAGTCTCTCTTACTCTTGGGCCTGTTGATTGTCAGCGCCACCGTACTGGTGCCCTGCCTCATGTTGGTTTATGAAAGCCTCACTGTCTTAGACAAGGGGGTTAGACAAGCCACTCTGCAAAACTACGCCAATATCTTGTCCGAATACCGCAGCTTCGAACTGTTGGGGCGAACAGTTCTGTTTAGCGCAGTGATGACTGTTTGCGCTGGCAGTTGCGGCTTTTTATTTGCCTGGCTTGCGGTACGCACCAACACGCCAGGGCGGCGTCTGATGCCGATCGCAGTGCTGCTACCGTATTTGATCCCACCCACGCTTGGTGCAGTTTGCTGGATCTTGCTGTTATCACCACGTAACGGCATCATCAATCAACTACTGTCACCGATTTTTGCAGACGGGCTCTTCAATATCTATTCGTTTGCAGGGATGGTGTTTGTCGAAGCGCTGTATACCTTCCCTTTAGCTTTTATTTTTTTCTACGCCTCCTTATCGGCAATTGATCCGGTCTTGGAAGAGGCCTCAGCGGCTGCGGGGGCCGGCCCCTTGCAGACCTTCTGGAAAATCACGCTACCGCGTATGCTTCCCACGTTGATTTCGGTGGCCACCATCTTATTTATCATTGGGCTTGAAAGCTTCGATGTCGCCTGGTTTTTAGGCTATCCCGCAAAAATCTATATTTTAAGCATCGAGGTTTTTTTACTGACTCGCTTTAATTACCCCTCTGACATCGGCGGCGCAGCCGTATATGGCGTGCTCGCACTGATCGCGGCTGCAGCGCTGGTGCAACTCTATCGCCACGTCACAGCCGATGATCGTAAGTTTGTCACCATTACAGGTAAAGGCTATCGCCTTGGCACCTTAGACATTGGTCGTTATCGCTGGGTCGCCAGCGTGAGCTTCTACTTACTGATCACAATCATTGGCATCCTTCCAATCTTTCTCTTGGGGGCCATCTCGCTTGACGCAGTGACTTGGCCGTTTAGTTTAAGCGGTACGGCACGCTTTGATAATTACAAATGGATCTTTAGTGATTCAGAATCGCTGCGAGCAATTACGAACACTGCGATGATTGCGCTAGGGGGTGCCACCTTGGCGGTAGCGATTGGCTTTGTGATTTCGTATGTCTGCACCCGCACTGATGTCAAAGGCCGAGGCGCCCTCGATTACATTGCCTTTTTACCTTTTGCGTTTCCGGGTTCGGTGCTTGCCATCGGTATCATCTCGACGTTAATCGATTCACCTCTTTACAACACGATCTGGATCATGCTGTTAGCCTTTTGCATCAAGTTCATGCCCTACAGCATCCGAAATATCAATTCGAGCATCATGCAAGTTCATCGCGAAATGGAAGAAGCCTCACACGTTTCAGGCGGCACGATGCTGACAACGATTCGACGAATCGTACTGCCGCTTGTGATCCCTGGGCTGATTGCCGCTTGGTCGTTATTGTTTATCGTTTTTGTTCGGCAATTTAGTTTGCCCATTATGCTTTCGTCACCGGGCTCGCAGGTACTGACCATCATGCTGTTTCAAGAATGGGATGCCGGCAAAATGGGCCATGTCGCAGCCTACGGCATCTTGATGGTCAGTGCCTCACTACCCTTCATGGTGGCAGCGCGACTGCTGTCGCGTCAAAAAGGGGCGGTCTAAGCCGCCCCCCCCCGCTAGCGCACTCGCTTGAGCGGACTACTCGTCGGCGATCGGGTTGCTCAAGACACCCACACCCTCAATATCGACCTCAATCGTATCGCCCGCTTTCATAAACACCGGTGGTTTTCTGGCATAGCCAACCCCTGCTGGCGTACCGGTAATCACGACGTCGCCTGGCTCTAAGGTCATGCACTCAGTGATCAACACCAATGTCTCAACAATGCCCCACAAAAAGTTTTTGGTGTTGGCATCTTGCATGATCTGACCATTGAGTCGCGACTGAATCCGCAGCCCGTCTGCCCCGCGTGGCAACTCATCAGGCGTGACCAACCAGGGGCCAAAACCACCGGTAGCATCAAAGTTTTTACCAATCGTCCATTGCGTTGATTTGCGTTGATAATCGCGCAAACTGCCGTCGTTAAAGACGCTGTAGCCCGCTAGACAATCAAGCGCATTGGCTGCTGTCAGATGTTTGGCGCGCTTGCCCACCACGAAGGCGAGTTCGGCCTCGTAATCAAACTTGTCAGATACCTTGGGGCGAATCATTGGCTGCAAGTGGCCCACCATTGAGCTCGGGCCACGCATAAAGAAACTTGGGTACTCGGGGCGGGCATGCCCACCCTCTGCGGCGTGGTCAGCGTAGTTCAGCCCCAGACAGATGATTTTGGTTGGATTATCTACTAACGGAATGAACTTGATGCCCTGAACCGCTTTGATCGAAGCGGTTGAGCTTTTTGCCAACTCAGCAATACGCGTCATTGCACCTACCGTTGAGATCACCTCGAGAAGCGTCTTAGGCAAACTAGCGTCAGTTGCCGCAAGATCGATAAACTCGCTTGAGTCTTTGGCGCGCAATAAGCCTACGCGCTTTTGCTGGTTTTGGTCTTGATAACTAAATAAACGCATCAGGCTTCCTTTGGTGTTGATCCGATCAATGTGCTTAGCCGTTGAGCGGATAGTTTTTGAACTTGCAGGAAGTTACTACTAAATCAGGTGAATCGCAAAGGGCTGCTCGGCGGCACGCCGATTGGCAAGGAGTCTGTAGACGCAGGAGAAACCTCCTGCTAAAGTCACCAAGTCAGGCGTACAGCCCCGTTAAGACATGTGGGCGCCCGGGCGGGCGAATTCTCGAATCCTTTAAAACACCAAAAAGCTCAACAAGAAAATATGCACTTTGCTCACTATTTTTGCTCACGTCTTGCCTCTCTTGTTTTTGGTGTGCTCGTCCTGATTAGTCAGCCTACGGCTGCCCAAGCGAGCGAAGCCTGGCCAACCAAGCCAGTTCGCTTCGTCGTGCCTTACGTCGCCGGTGGCGCCTCAGACATCACCGTACGCAGCATTGCGCAACTGTTAACAACCTCGTTGGGTCAAACCATGATGGTTGAAAACAAAGCGGGCGGTGGCGGCAACATCGGTACAGACTTTGTGGCTAAGGCCACACCTGACGGCTATACCTTTTTAATGGCCTACGCAGGCCCCATCGCGATTAATCCCCACCTATACAAAAATATTGCGTTCAACGCACAAAAAGATTTTGCCCCAGTATCACTGATGGCCGACGCTCCCTTAATCTTGGCGGTTCACCCTTCAGTACCGGCTAACAATTTAGCTGAGTTAATCGCCTATCTGAAGGCGAATCCTGATCAAGTGTTTTTTGGTTCATCGGGTACCGGTGGGGCCGATCACTTGGCGGGTGAACTCTTCAGGTTACAAGCGGGCGTACGAATCAACCACATCCCCTTCAAAGGCGGGGCGCAAGCGGTTGTAGATTTAGTAGCTGGTCGCACTCAGATGGAATTTTTAACTATCCCCGGCGGGCTCAGTCATATTCGCGCGGGCAGATTGAAAGCAATTGCCCTAGCATCAAGCAAACGCTTCGCTTTGTTTCCAGACGTCCCCACCATGACTGAAGCAGGCATGAAAGATTTTGAGATTCACAATTGGTACGGGATCTCGGCGCCGGCGGGTACTCCAGCCCCGATTGTTCAACGACTGAGTCGTGCCATACACGAGGCGATTCAAGATCCCAACTTGCGAACACGTTTTCAAGAGATCGGGCTAGTCCCCATGTCAAACACGCCCAAAGAATTTGCCGAATTTATTCAGCGCGACAGTGAAAAATGGCAAAAAATTATTCAGGCCTCGGGCGTCACTGCTGAGTAATTATTTGACGTGGGCTAGCGCCCATGCAGTCACGGCACAGGCAGTTGGCGGTTTTGCAGTCTTGGCGCCATAAGGCTTAGCTTGATCAACGCGGCACCAAGACCGTTAGCCGTTTCAAGCGATTACCGCGGCGCACTAGCGCCCAAAAAATAGCCAGGTCCCCACCACTACACCTAGCACAATGCGATACACCGCGAATACACGGTAGGTGTGACGTGACACAAACGCAAGTACCGCACGCACCACCACGAGGGCACTTAAGAAGGCGCTGATGAATCCCACTGCGATAGCCAGCATATCTTGCTGGCTAAGCAGGCCGGCGTGCTTGTAGGTGTCGTATAGCGCGGCGGCTAACATTGTTGGCATAGCAAGAAAAAACGAAAACTCAGTCGCAGTTTTGCGCTGAATGCCAGACAGCATGCCGCCAATAATCGTTGACCCCGAGCGAGAAGTACCCGGCACCATGGCCAAGCACTGACACAAGCCCACCACGAGCGCTTGACGCCAGGTGATCTGTTCAAGTGTGAGTGCACTCGCGCGCGGATCGACACCCGAAGCTGGCCGATTGCGTTCGACCCAAAGCATAATAAAACCACCCACGATCAAGGTCACCACGACAACACCCGGATGAAAAAACAGAGCTTTGATTGCCTTGATGAAAAGTAGCCCGACGATGGCAGACGGTAAAAAGGCAATGAGCAAATTACGCGTGAAGGCGACTTCAAGGGGTTCGAGTCGCACCGTACCAACGATTAATTGAATCAAACGCGCTCTGAAGATCCACATCACGGCCAAGATTGAACCTAACTGGATCACAACCTCAAAGACCTTCGCTTCGTTTGAAGAAAACTCGATTAAGTGCCCGAACAGGATCAAGTGCCCGGTGCTTGAGATGGGCAAAAATTCGGTCAGTCCTTCGACAATGCCTAGAAAGAACGCTTTGAAAAGATAAATCGTTTGTTCAGTCATGCGATAGGTCCTGAAAGTCATGCAATGAGTGGCGTCTTTAAAAAAAGACTTGGTGTGCCAACTATACTAGTTTTGATGGGCGACACCTCTGAAGCGCCAGATCCTTTGCAAACGCATAAAACTGGATTCGAGCGAGAAATTCTAGGTTAAGCTTGCGCAAAGCCGATGATCTGAACCCTTCCGAACCGTTTCTCAAGTTCAAGGCACCTTCAGACCAAACACCTTACGCGAGCATAAGCATGTCAACAAACCTTACCCGCGAACAGCGCGATGACGCCTACAACAACTCAAAGGCAGTGTCGAACAGCGCTGAGATCATTGCAGCTTGGGGGGTACGCAGTCAAGAGTTTCGAGCGGCGCACGCCTCGCATCTAGATATCTCGTATGGCAGTGGTGCACGCCAATCGTATGACTATTTTTCAGCGGGTGACCAAAGCCCTGTGGTTGCTTTTATTCACGGCGGTTTTTGGCAAAACAGGGCAAAAACCGACTTTACGTTTATCGTACCCGCCTTCATTGAAGCAGGCATCAGTGTCGCGATGATGGGTTACACCCTAGCGCCCGAAGCCAAAATGGACCAGATCGTGCAAGATATTCGTTTGGGCTTACGAGCGCTCAGTCAAAAAATCGAAGCGCGGCGCGCAAGCAACCCCGGTATTTGGTTAAGCGGTTGGTCGGCAGGCGGGCACTTAACCGCCATGGCTCTTGACGAACCCTGCGTACTTGGTGGCACGGCGATCAGCGGCATCTATGATTTAGAGCCCATGCGCCATTGTTATCTCAACGAAAAACTCAACCTAGACGAAGCAAGCGCGTTACGATTTTCACCAAGCAAATTACCGGCACTGAACGGCAAGGTTCTCGATCTGTTTGTGGGCGAGGCAGAGCTGCCTGCCATGCAAGCACAAACCATTGAGTTTGCTCAATACCGTAACAACGCCAAAGCACCAGGAATATTTGAAAACCTGCCAACGCTCAACCACTACACAATTCTTGACGAAATGGCCAACGTAAAAGGTCGGATTTTGCAGTCAATCAAGGCGCGCTTCTAGACAGATTGCGAGTTGACATCCTTCCCGCCCTCAGTCGATGACTGCCGCTCACGCGGAAAGGACGGGGATTCCTACGGTGCTTAGATACAGGATGCGCTCTGGGAGCATCTCAGCTACTGCAGGCCTTGCACGCCTCTAACTAGCATGACGAATTTACCAGCCACAAAGAAGACAGCGCAGCGCTAAGGGCGGGGGCTAGGAAACACTTGATGGGATAGGTGGCTACCATCAGGCTTAGCACGAACTAGCACCATGTCGCCCACGGCCACAACTCGGCCCGTGTACGCCTCGATATTCACGTGATGGGTCACCAAGATCAAGGGCTGTTTCGGGTACGCCTTCAGACTTGCTGCGACAAATGTTTGTAGCGCAGCCGTTTGCGGCTTAGCCAAACTCATGTCATCAAAAAATGAATTCAACGAAGGCTCGACACTGACCGCACCTAGCGCCAACAGCCGTGCAGTGTCGGTACAGCGACACCAGACACTACTAAAAATTTTAGGAGCGCTCACACCTTGTGCGGTTAGCCAGCGCCCAATTAGTACCGATTGTTGCCGCCCCGCTTCGCCCAAATTACGTTGCGTGGCGCATTGGTCAAGCTTGTAGCCAGCAGGGTCACCGACACCCGGCGCATCGGCATGACGCATCAACAAGACGTGTTGACCATCGGTCAGGTCGTCCAGCAAACCAGCGAACGCAGGTTGAGCTCCTGCTAGCAGCAGGCTCAGGCCTAGCGAGACAAGGTGGGCCGCTCTAAGCCAAGTCGGCATCACGAAGATGCTTCTGCTGAGCGACTGTTGTAATAATTTGAGGGTGCGTTGCATGACAAGCTCTAGGGTGGGATGGCCTTACGTGACGGACACTCATTCACGAATACTGAGCATGACTGAGCCCTGAGATCATCTCATAACGCAAGAAAAAATCAAGAACAACCACACCCGTGCAGAAGATTGCCCAACAAAGGAAAGAGCACGTATCAGCCAAACTTTCGCAATGCGCGCGACACCCAAAATGGCGACACCGCCAGGCCTACACTTACCATCGAAAAAATAATGCTGATCGCGTAACCGCCTGTCTGATCGTGCAGCCAACCCGACAATAATGCGCCGCTAGCCGCCCCAATCGACATGAAGGCGTACAACGCACCGTAAATGGTCGCCAGACCAGGACCCGGAAAGAGCTTTGAGCAAAGCCCCGAAATAATCGGCCCACGCGCACCCTGCGCGATCCCAAAGAAGGCGACAAAGCCAAACAAAAACCACGGCGACGGGTAGAACGCCATCGCCAGCAAATTTGCAAGACCTAAAAACGTACAACTGAAAGTGATGGTCACAATCAAGCGATGACCAAACTTATCAGCCAGCTTGCCCGAAGAGCCCACCCCCAGCACAGAGAGCATACCTGCAACCCCAAAGGCGCTCGCCGCCTCAAACGCAGAAAACCCCGATTCAACCAAGAAGGCAATGGTCTGTACCATCACCGTATAAATCACCACTGAAGTAAAGAAAAATGCCTGCGCTAAAGCCCAAAACCCTGGCGAACGTATCGCCAGACGCAAGGGTGCAAAAATATTTTTTGACAACGGTGCTGCACCAAGCGACCGCGCGTAATCAGCATGCCCTGCGCGAATGATGCGCCACGGCAACAGCATGACCAGAGGCAAGAGCACCAAGATCAGCCCCCCCAGAATATGGTACGCGTTGCGCCACCCAACCGTGTCGTTTAAATATTGCGCAAAGGGCACCATCACCAAGGTGCCGGCTCCAAACCCTGCGTAGGCGATACCAATCGCAGTACTTGTATTGTTTGGAAACCAACGACTAATCAAACTTTGTGATGGCACCATCCCTAAAGAGGTCACACCGATTCCTCCGGCGACACCCACACACAAATGAAACTGCCAAAGTTGTGTGAGGTTGCCGGCGACTAAGTAACCTAGCCCCAAACTTGCGAACCCTACCGCACAAACGACACGCGGCCCCAGTCGATCGAACATAATGCCGATAAGCGGCGCTGAAAAACCATTGGCGAGCATGTAAATCGAGTACACGCTAGAGATCTCTGAGCGACTCCAACCAAATTGTGTTTCGATGGGCAACAAAAAGGTGACATAGGCGTCACCGATCCCACGGCCAAGCAAGTTGAACATAAAACAGATCACCAACACCACAAAGGCCATGGTGGCATCTGTGGGCCGGGTGTTGCTAAAGACCGGCTTCACCTTACGCGGGACGACACTTCATGAACCCCGAGCGCACGCAGATACAAACAATTTCACCGCGTTGGTTGATGCCGTGATGCTCAAACTCGACAATCCCAGCGTCTTTGCGCGACTTGCTTAAACGCTTCGAGACAATTTTTGTCTCGACGTGGATCGTATCGCCATAAAACACAGGGTGCGGAAACCGAGTATCTGTCATGCCAAGGTTGGCGATCGTCGTACCAAGCGTGGTCTCACCAACCGTGAGCCCAATCACCAGACCTAAGGTAAACAGGCTATTGACCAAAATTTGGCCGAACTCAGTTTTAGACGCAAACTCTTTATCCAGATGCAAGGGTTGCGGGTTCATGGTGAGTGTTGAGAACAACACGTTATCCATTTCAGTGACGGTACGCGTCATAGAATGCTTAAACAGTTGGCCCACTTCAAACTCTTCAAAGTACAAACCTGCCATGATGGTCTCCTAGTAGGATTTGGGTAAGCCAAGCACACGCTCGGCGATAAAGCACAAAATTAATTGTGGGCTGACAGGTGCGATGCGTGTGATCATGACTTCGCGCAGATAGCGTTCAACGTGATACTCCTTCGCATAACCAAAGCCGCCATGCGTCATGACCGCTTGCTGGCAGGCATTAAAGCCAGCCTCACCACCCAAATACTTCGCCGCATTGGCTTGCGCGCCGCACGACTCACCCTTATCAAACATTGAAGCCGCATGAAACACCATCAGGTTTGCCGCCTCAAGTTCCATCCAGTTTGCGGCCAACGGGTGTTGAATCCCTTGATTCATACCGATCGGGCGATCAAACACCACACGCTGCTTGGCATACTCAGTGGCCTTTTTAAGAGCGACACGGCCTAAGCCCACGCCCTCTGCACCAATCAAAATACGCTCGGCATTCATGCCATGCATGATGTAATGAAAGCCCTTGCCTTCTTCACCGATACGATCTTCGACAGGCACTTTCAACCCATCAATAAACAACTCGTTTGAGTCAACGGCTTTGCGCCCCATCTTTTCAATTTCGTGTACGCGAATAAAATCACGATCAAATTTTGTATAAAACAAACTCAAGCCGTCGGTGTGTTTCGTGACCTGCTCAAGCGGTGTCGTGCGCGCCAGAATCAACATTTTTTCAGCAACCTGCGCTGTTGAAATCCAAACCTTAGTGCCACTCAACACATAGTGATCGCCAACGCGCTCAGCCTTAACCTTTAACTGCGTAGTGTTCAAACCGGTATTAGGTTCGGTCACCGCAAAGCAGGCACGTTCTTTACCCGATATCAACGGCGGCAGCATACGACGCTTTTGCTCTTCGGTGCCGAACTGCACAACAGGATTTAGACCAAAAATATTCATGTGCACCGCTGACGCACCACTCATGCCTGCGCCAGACTCACTAATCGTTTGCATCATGATCGAGGCTTCGGTGATACCAAGTCCAGAGCCACCGTATTGCTCAGGAATACAGATCCCTAACCAGCCATCTTTTGCCAAGGCCTGATGCAACTCAGTCGGAAACCCACCATGCCGGTCTTTTTCAAGCCAAAAGTGATCATCAAACTGCTCACAAATTTTGCTAATCGCCTCACGAATACTTTCTTGCTCTTGTGTAAATGAGAAATCCATATTTGCTTATCCAAAAATAAAATATTAATTTGTTACGAGCGATTATTCATCTGCATATTGCTTAGTTTTCTTTAACGGCTGACTGAAACGCTTTTAATACTGCCGTACCAGGCTTGCCGCGCTGGTCGAGGCCTTGAGCCCATTTTGCCCCCACCACTTGCATGCTGTCAGATAGGATTTTCTTGTCCGAAGCCGAAAGCGCAACAAACGTGACACCCTTTTGTCGAATTTTTTCAATATCTGTCACCACGTCTTTATCTGCAATCTCACAGGCGCGTCGGGTCGTTGCCTCACCCGCCTCATCCATTGCCTGTTGAATTTTGATCGGTAGCCTTTTAAAACGAGCCTCGCTCATCATATAAGTAAGTACTGCGCTACCAAAATTCTCATCAGAGGTGCCATATTTGCTAATGCCCGCTAAGTCATACGACAGTAAGCTACCGAACGGAAACAACATGCCATCGATCGTGCCACGCGACAACGATTCGTACACCTCTGGCGCTGACATTCGCACAGGCACAGCCGCAAAACTGCGTACCGTCGCGTCCATCGCTCCGCCAGCTGTACGCAATTTCATGCCTTCTAAGTTTTTATAAGTATCAATTATTTTTTTCCCGGAAAAGATCTGATACGGTGGCAACACAATGACAAACATCAGACGCACGCCGTTTGAAGCGTACTCTTGTTTAGCCAAAATGCCCTCATTTCGCGATAGCTTCCAGTAGGCCAAGCTCGCTTGACACGAAGTCGAGAAGCCCCCTGGCAGTTCGGCAGCCGCACTTAAGGGCATTTTGTCTGAAGCGTATGACGGCACTACATACCCGACATCTACGACTCCAGACTGAGTCAGTGCAAGTAAATCTTTCGCCTTCCCGAGTTGCTCGGCCGGATAATACTCAAACTGTATCGGCATCCCTGAAAGGCGTGTCACCTCGCTCATCCAAAACTTAGTGCCAGTCTCTGCAAAGAAGTGACCAACCGGCAGAGAGTCTGCCACTCGCAACTTTTCTTGGGCCAGCGCTTGAGCAGCCACTGCAGACAACATGGTGAAACTTAGTACGGCTATTTTCATCGACAATTTCATTTGAGTGCCCCTTGAAAAGCGTTCAACACCTCGGTACCTGCTTTGCCACGTTTGTCGAGCGCCTGCGCCCACTCGGTACTCACCGTCGCCATTAACTCGAGCAATTTCTTTTTGTCTGCGGCTGGCAATTCAACCACCGTATCACCCGCTTGCTTGAGTTTTTGTACATCGGCCGTTTCACGCTCATCCGAAACAACGCAGGCCTGCGCGGTCACCATATTGCCAGCTTGCACCATGGCCTGCTGCACATTGGCAGGCAGGGTTTTCCACCGCTTTTCGCTGATGACATAATTCACAATAAAGCTACCAAAGTTTTCACCAATCGTCGAATACTTTACTAAATTTTGTAAGTCGTACGACAAAATGCTTGAATATGGAAACAACATTCCATCAATCGTACCTCTAGCCAGTGACTCGTAGACTTCTGGAGTGGCCATTTGCACGGATACAGCATTGAGTTTGCGCGCAGCGATGTCTTTTGCGCCGCCACTCGTACGAATTTTCATACCCTCAAAGCTTTTGAGCCCCTCAATCTTTTGTTTAGCGAAGAACACTTGATACGGCGGCAGTACCAAGGTGAACAGCACCCGCACCCCAAGCGGTTTAAATTCTTTTTTATCTAGTAAGCCGCCGTCTTGCGCAATTTTCCAGTAGGCTGCCGTGCCCGAACATGAGGTCGAAAAACTCAACGGTAACTCGGCCACCGCAGCGAGTGGCATTTTGTCACCAACGAAAGACGGCGCGACATAAGCAATGTCGACAACACCCGCCAATGTGAGTGCAAGCATATCTTTCGCTTTGCCGAGTTGCTCTGCAGGATAATATTCGTACTCGATTGCCCCATTCGTCAAGCGCTTGACTTCATCAAAAAATGGGATCGTGGCAGATTTTGGAATGTAATGGCCATTGGGAAACGAGTCTCCCACACGAAACTTGATGGGCTGCGCGTGTACAAACGCACTGCAACCAAGCGTCAGAAAACTCGCAAAAAAAGCATGCGTTAGCGTTTTATAAAAAAAATTACGTCTTGTCTGTTTCATATATTGACTCCGTCAATGGTTGTTATTTTTTACATAAAACAATTACTTCATCGTTGAAGGTAACCACAAAATAATTTCAGGAAACACCACAAATAACGCAATCACGAGTATGTGCGCCACGACATGAGGCATCACGCCTTGAAAAATTTCAGCTAACGGTCGACCCGTATACCTCGAGACCACGAAAACATTAAGCCCCACCGGCGGCGTCACCATGCCAACCTCTGCAGTCACAATCACAATCACCCCAAACCAAATTGGATCAAAGCCCAGTGCTTTAACCAAGGGCAATACGATTGGCACAGTCAAAATCAGAATCGCAATCTGGTCCATCAAGCAACCGAGTATTAAATAACCAAATAAGATCATCGCCATCACGACCCAACGCGAGACATCAAGAGCACCTATCCATTTGACAAGCTCTTGCGTAGTCTGCGTCAGCGTAAAGAAATAACCAAAAATATGCGCGCCTAAAATGATCAGTACGATCATGCAGCTTGTATGGGCAGAGCGCGTCAATGCATCGGTTGCGCTTTGCAGATTGATCTTTTTTGCTTGCCATGCCAATACAAAGGCACCAAAGGCGCCTAAGCCTGAAGCTTCTGTGGGCGTTGCAATGCCGGTATAGATGAACCCCGTCACGGCCATAAACAAAATCAGCATTGGCCAAACGACTTTAAGCGACAGCAGCTTGTCTTTGAAGCTATACGACTGACCCAAAGGCGCCCGACTCGGGTCACGCCAAACGAGATAGTAGACCGTCGCCATAATTGCAAACGTGACAACGATTCCTGGAATGACACCACCTACCAACAGTTGGCCGATACTGACATCGGCAATAATGCCGTAAAGCACCAACGCAATGCTGGGAGGGATCAACATCGCAAGCGTGCCCGAGATCGCAACAACACCACAGGCCAGTTGCGGCTCGTAACCCTGCTTTAACATCGCTGGAATCGTTGTCGCTGACAATGTCGCGGCCGAAGCAGTGCTCGAACCCGAGATCGCACCAAACCCTGCGCCGGCAATCGCGGTGGCCATCCCAAGCCCGCCGGGTACGCGGCCAACCCACGTTGCCGCTGCTTTGAATAAGCTATCGGCCACACCACTCAAAATGACAAACTCAGCCATCAACACAAACATCGGTACAGAGATGAGTTCGTAAGAGCTAGCGGCCGAGAAGGGTGTGGTCTGCAACACGCCCAGCACCATGCTGAGACCACCAAGCGACCAAAGTCCAACCGCCCCAGCCACCGCTAGAGAAAGCGCCACCGGACAACCCAGCGCGAGCAAAGTCAGCAGTAGCAGTACGACTGTTATTGTTAACATTACAAAGTCTCCTCAGTACCGGCAACGGGAGGCAACGCGATCACAGAACGACTTTGCACCAGCGACAGTCCATGTCCAACAAATCGAAACAACATGCGCACGAGCATCAATCCACAGCCGATTGGGACGGCCGCATAAGACACCCACGTCGGCCAGGCGATGCCACCCGCCATGACATCGCCGCCGATAAAGCTTTCATACGTTCGAATGATCGACATATAAAAAATGCCAATAAATACTAGGCTGGCGAAACCATAGGCAACGCATTCAGCCAAATGACGTAACGGTGTCGGCATGTAGTTATGCAGAATATCGACGCTGACATGCCCGTTATGGTTCAACGTATCAGACAGGGCAAAAAAGAATAAACCCACCATCAAATACAGTGAGATCAACTCGTATGACCAAGACAGTGGCGAATTAAAAAAGTAGCGCAAGAAGACATCGCACACGACCACGAGCATGATTGCAAAAAGCATCACCGCTGCAACTTTGTTCAACAATCGCTCACAGCGACTAATTAACTGGTGGATTCGTTCAATCATTGCTGCAACCTATTAAAAATTATTATTGGATGGTGCTGTACCTAATTTATTATTGGATGGCGCGATACCTAATCTATTATGGGCTGGTGCTCGCTATGCCTAGTCTAATCCTGCACTTCATACGCTTGCCGCTCGAGACTTTCGCGATGACTTGGATGGGCGATGGCAATCATCCTGCGCATCCGCTCTTTTAGTGTTTGGCCTTTTAACTGTGCGGCACCCCATTCAGTCACAATGACATCGGCATCTGTGCGCAGGCTGGTGACGTTACCCGAGGCAATATGCGCAACAATACGACTTTGCTGTGCATTTTTAGTCGCTGAAGGCAAAGCAACAATCGAGCGTCCGTTTTTAGACAACTGTGCGCCGCGCGTGAAGTCGACCTGCCCTCCAGTCGCGCCAACATATTGTCCATTCACGATTTCGGCATTCACTTGTCCAGTCAAATCGACTTCTACCGCTGAGTTCACCGCCACAAAGTTATCAAGCTGCGCGATCACCGACACCGCATGCGTATGACTATACGGACGCAGATTAAGCTGACGATTTTTATGTGCATATTCATAGAGACGCCGAGTCCCCATCAGCACACCCGCAGTTGTTAAGCCTCGATCGATATTTTTAAATGCATTTGTGACGGCACCACACTGCACAAGATCCGCACCAACGTCGCCTAACATTCCGGTATGAATACCTAGATCACGTCGATCTTTGAGCGACTGTAGTATCGCCTCAGGAATCACACCTACACCCATTTCAAGTACGCTGCGATCATGAATAAACGCAGAGGCATGTTGAGCAATTTTTTCTTCTGTGTCTTGCACGCGTCCTGGATGTAATTCAACCAAAGCGCGATCCGAATGCACGAAGGCATCAATGCGAAGGCCCGCTAATTCATCACTTGTGTAGGTCCAGGGCATCTGCTGATTCACTTCCGCAATCACCACCCGTGCGCGTTTTGCCGCTGCAACCAAATAATCATTGGCAATGCCAAGGCTGCGCTGACCGTTTGGCCCTTCTGGACTGAGGTGTAAAAAAACGACGTCAACTGGGATCGCACCCTCTTGAATCAAACCATGCATTTGTGAACAATGGCTAGGGATCACCTCTAGCACCCCAGCAGCGATCAAGCGACGGTTCTCGCCAATCCCGCAGTAACTCAGCATGTCGAAGTAATCGCTGTGCTCTGGCTGCAGGGTGGGGGTATAGGTCGGCCCAACAAATACCGAAATACGGCCAATCGTTTGTCGTTGCGCGACAAGCGCCTCGGTTAAGGTGAGCGGCTCGGCTGTACATTGATTCCACCACACCGTATCGCCTGGTCGAAGCCAGCGAGATAAGTCAATGGCGGCGTTCGTTTCAGCCATGACTCATTCGACCGTCAATCGCCGCAATTAAACTCATGATGCTTTTGCGCATACCGTCGCGCCCTGCTCAATTAAACTCACAATCTCTGCCTCACTATAGCCAAGCTCACTCAACACTTCGCGACTGTGCTGGCCAAATTGTGGCGCTGGTCTTCCCACCACTGGCTGCGAGTCAGACCATTGCGTCGGCACATCGACGCGACGCACGCGACCCTCGGTGGGATGTTCGTCCCACTTAAATAGACCCACTTCTTTAAGATGCGGATCATCAAAGATCGTCTCAAGTGTATGAAGCGGCATGCACGGAACGTCTGCCAGAGTCAGTAGTGCCAACCACTCCTCAGTGCTACGCTCTAAAAATATTTTCGCAGCCAATCCTTGCAAGGCATTGATATGTTGAGTGCGGGTATTCAGATCAACAAATCTAGGGTCGTTTTGAAAAATCGTCAAACGATCGATCGCTGCAAAGAAAGACTCCCACTGCTTATTGGTATAAATCACGGCGCACACATAGCCGTTTAAAGTTTTATACGGACGACGCTCTGGAGCCAACAACCGCGGGTACCCCACCGGGCCATTTGGAGGATCAAACGTCTGCCCTGCAATGTGATCACTTAATAAATGGCTTAGCATCGTCTCAAACATCGGGATATCGATGCGCTGCCCTCGCCCAGTCTTTTCACGATGAAATAATGCGGCACACACAGACGTGACCGCATAGAGGCCAACTGTTCGATCGACAATGTTTGAAGGTACATAGCGCGGCACATCTGAGCCGGCTTGCTGAATCAAAGAGGGCAGACCAATGGCACCTTGTATCAGATCATCAAAGGCGGGTTTATTGCCATATTGACCATTTTGACCAAAACCGAACGTACCAACGTACAGAATTTTAGGATTGATTTTTTTGACATCGTCGTAGCCGAGTCCAAGCCGACTCATGGCTTGAGGACGTACGTTATACAGCAGCACATCTGCGGTTGCGATGAGTTTAAGAGCAGCCGCTAAGCCTGCCGGTTTTTTTGCATCTAACACCACACCGCGCTTGCTGCGATTCACGTGTAAATAGAGCGCACCCATCCGGGGGTGCTGCATCGGTCCAAGATCACGCACCAAATCCCCTTGCGGCGATTCGACCTTGATCACATCAGCCCCCATATCCCCCATCAACTGAGCGGCGTAGGGCCCCATCAATACTGTGGTCATATCAATGACGCGTACACCAACTAAAGGGCCACTCATTCCGATAATCTCCTGTCTGTATTGAGTTCGCTGCGAATTTCAGCGTTATGTTCGCCCAGTTGAGGGGCTAAACGACGAATCGACCCAGGCGTACGTGAAAACTGCACGGCCATTCCCGGCATTGTGATTTCACCCTCAGTTGGATGTATGGCTGTTTGAAAAAAATCAATGGCCTGCAGATGAGGGTCTTCTAGTAGGTCTTCGAGCGAAAGAACAGCAGTCACCGGAATATCTGCCGCCTGTAGTGTCGTGACCCAATATTGTGTCGATTGTTGAGCCACAATTTTTTCGAGGATCTCGTACATCTTGTCAATGTTGTCTGCTCGTTGCAAGGGCTCCATAAACCGTGGATCTTTAGCCTCGTTTTCACAGCCCGCAACTTCAAAAAATCGACGCCATTGCTCGGTGGTGTAAGGCAACAAGCCAATGTAGCCATCTAACGTACGATATGGTTTTCTGAATTTCGATAAAATTCGGCCGTAACCCATCGAGGCGTCTGAGTCTTTAAAACTTGCACCTGCCATGTGTTCAATCAGATTAAATGCGACCATGGTTTCAAACATCGGCACTTCGATGGCCTGGCCTTGGTTCGATTGTTCACGTTCGTACAAGGCCATGACAATTGCATTGACTGTCGTGAGCCCTGAGACCTTGTCAGCGATGATCGAATTCACATACGCTGGTGCTTGCGCTGCGCCTCGTCCCTGTATATCCGCCAACCCACTCATTGCCTGAATAATGTCATCAAAAGCAGGACGCCCAGCATACGGGCCTTTTTCTGAAAAGCCATAAGCGCCACAATAAATCAGTCGGGCATTCGTTTGTTTTAACGCTTCGTAATCCAACCCCAGGCGACGCATCGCTTTAGGTCGAACGCTATAAACCAGCACATCGGCTCGCTCAATGAGTTTTTTTAAGACGTCTAAATCATCCGCTTTTTTTAAATCCAACACGATGCTGCGCTTATTGCGATTCAATTGAACAAAAGCAGCACTCATTCCGGCATGCACAGACGGTGTCGTATAGCGAAAAATGTCGCCCTCTGTCGATTCAACCTTAATCACTTCAGCGCCCATGTCACCCAAGGTCTGAGTGGCGTACGGGCCCATCCCAACCGAGGTCAAGTCAATCACATGAACGCCTGCAAGCGGGCCTGACATCTATATTTGCCTTGAGTCTTTAACTCAGCTGCGTCGCAGCAGCAATTTTTTTAGCTAACCGAAGATGGGGCGTGTCGAGCATCTTGCCATCGAGTGTGGCAACACCCACGCTGGTATTTGCGGCAAACGCTGCAATCACTCGCTGCGCCCATTCTTGGGCCTGTGCGTCGGGTGTCATGGCTTGATTAATGACTGGTACTTGGCCTGGGTGAATCGCGGCTTTTGCTGAAAACCCATCACGGTAGGCGCGACGCGTTTCTCGCAGTAACGCCTCAGGATTATTGATATCAGTGGGCACGGTATCGATCGCAGGCACGCCGGCCGCAGCCGCAGCAAACAGACAAAGGTTACGGACCAAGCCAAACGGCGACGTCCATTGTTCTGGCGCCTCTTCATCTTTATTTGTCAACGCACCGATATCGCCAGCCAGATCCTCAGCACCCCACATCAAGCCGGCCAAGCGCGCAGAGGCACCCTTGTAACTATTCAACCCGGCAAGTGCTTCCGCGGTTTCTGTCACGATCGGCAAAATCGATGTTTGAGCGGTTTCGCCGGCAACCGCCGGAAACATCTGTTCAAAGGCTTCAAGGTAGGCTGCCAACAAAGCAACATCGGCTGCGCCCGAAGACTTAGGCAGCGCGATGCCATCTGGGCGGCAGCGCATCACCGCGGCCAAGTCGGTCAGGGTCATACCTGTCGTCAAGGCATTGACGCGTACATAAAGCTTAGGCGTTTTGACCCCAGAAGCCTTGGTCTGCGTCAAAAATTTAACAATCTCGATACGACCCTCTTCTTTGCGGGCCGGCGACACGGCATCTTCAAGATCAAAAATTAAAACGTCTGCACCACTTTGCAGTGATTTTTCGAGCTTACGCGGGCTGTCGGCTGGTACAAACAATAACGAACGCATGAGGGGTCTCCGTTTTTTATGCAAAGCGGCGCGTCGTTCAAACAGGCGCGCCGCTGAGTATCAATATTATGAGTTGAGTATAGCGTGGCAAAGCTTATGGCTTAGGGCCATCATAAAACTGAGGCCAAAGTTTTAGCGTGACTTCGCGGTTGCTAGCGTAGGCATAGCAGCTATCGATTTTGACCGGGCGCCCGTTTGCATCCAACACCTCTGGCCGGTCACGTACCACCGGCCACAACGCCTGATACGCTGCGGTGGCCATGGGGCCGAGCAACTCCATTAAATGTGTACAGCTCGCAGCACCCTTCAATTTTGAGCGCACTAACTTTGCCCAGCCGCCGCCAATGCGCTCGCCTTTCAACACCGACAGAGTCGGTGGTGCTTGCTTGCACACGGTAAACGGAGTTGAGTCTGAAGACGAAAACACATCGTGGATTAAAAACTCGTCATCGATCACAAGCCGAATCCACAAGTCATGGATCGGCTGCCCTGGGGCGAGCACCCGATTCGTCAGCGGGGCCACAAACTCGATCGGTTTGTTATCAACCACTCGGCCCTCAATGTCGTAAAGCCCATCTACACGCCGGTACGCGCGCATGGTGATCTGGCGTTTGTGAATCTCTTCGCGTTCAATACTCTCTGGCAAAGGCACAGTGACTCTCTCTGGTTAGGCGTGCAAGAAACTTGAGCCAAGTCAAACATGGCTCAGACAAGATATCACCTCATTTTAGAGGTCTGTTGACGACTGGCCTTGTTTGAGTGTGCTCTCGCGAGGCAACGTGAGTCTGTCACTGCTCTCACTCCAGCCCAAAACAAAGGGTTTACCCTATGACGCTGTTCAAAGAGTGCCTAAGCGAGCGAGACCGACTGCCTGCAAAGCGGCGGCCTGAATGGCGTCAACCACAGGCACATGCACACGCGGTGCAAGCCATGGGCCATAGCCCGACAGCACAGCAGCACACAAAACAATGACATCTACCCCATAACCTTCGGTCAGTATTTGGCACTCTTGAACTAGAGCCTCGACAATTTCAGGATTTGGGCCCACCTCATACGCGGCAGCAATATTGGGCGCATGCCATTTCACGACCCGCGTCGCCAATCCATAGTTCGTCGATAACTGCTCGTACATTGGCACCATATGCGATCCGAGCGTCAGACACCCAACGCGTTGTCCCAACAGACAGGCCGTCAACAAACCGCCCTCCGTCATCCCTACCACCGGCAACGGCACACTGGAACGCACCGACTGCAACGCAGTGTCCATCGACACGCCAAGTACGATTGCATCGTATCCAGCAGCAAGCGTAGTCGCCATTTCGATCATCGATTGTTCAGCAACACGATTATCTTCTGCACTGCGGATGATCGCCGGGCCTGTTTGTGCAGTCATCCCAACGATTTGCGCTGTCGCACCCACCGCCTGTTGTGCCTGAAGCACGAGGCTGTCAGTAATTCGTTTCGTGGTGTTGGGATTAATGAGCAATATCTTCATGAGTCGCCTAAAGTCAGAACACTGTTCAGCATCATATCGCTTGTTGAACGCAGAGCGGCACTGCTGAGGCGACTCGTGCACCGGCAGTCACGCTCACTGCCCGACATATCCTTGAATCTGCACTCAAGAATCTCTGCGCCTAGCAGCTAAAGATGACCCGTGTGCTAAATTTCATTTGCGATGCGCTATTGCGTCGATGTGCACACGCTGTTTTTTGTCTGGATCAATGTCTTTATTTAAACGCTCCGTAGTCTCTGAAATCGCTAATCACTTCAGCGTTGTGCTGTCAACGCTCATCGTGGTTTGGCTAAGCGTGGTGCTGGTGCGCTTGCTTGGCGAGGCCGCCGCTGGCCGAATTGGCTCGGATGTTGTCGTGGGCTTAGCGACTTTTACGCTGATTGCGGCTCTACCCATCATATTGACTGTTTCGATTTTTATCGGTGTACTCACGACAGTGACCCGAAATTATCGTGAGTCTGAGATGGTGGTCTGGTTTTCAAGCGGGCTATCGTTGGCAAATTGGGTCAACCCTGTTTTGCGCATCGCCATCCCAATTGCGGCACTTATCTCATTTTTGACGCTGTACGCGACTCCTTGGGCCAATCGACAGATTGGAGAGTATCGCGCGCGTTTCGAAATGCGTTCTGACCTGTCAAAAATCACACCTGGACAATTCTTAGAAACCGAGAAGGGCGCTCGCGTTTTTTTTGTTGAAGGTACGACTAACGTCACCGACAATCCGCTAGGGCAGGTTTTTATGCGGCTGGTTGACCCCGACTGGTTGACTCTCGTCACGTCGGCGTCAGCAAAAATCGAAACCGAAGCAAATGGTGATCGCTTTTTGGTCTTGGGGGCCGGTCACCGCTACGACCTCAAACCGGGCACCTCTGAAATGCGCTTTGCCGAATTTGATGCTTTTGGAGTACGCATTGAAAGCAAAAACGCTGAAGAGTCACTTGAAAAAGCGCGTGCCACAACACTTGAAAGCCGAAGATCACGGCCTACCTCGCTGTTACTAAGCGACAACGAAAATAGTTCTTATGGGCAAATCATGTGGCGACTGGCGTTACCACTCGCCGCCTTAAATCTTGCCTTGATGGCCATCCCCTTAGGCGCGGTGAACCCACGCATCGGTCGCTCTGGAGATTTATTAATAGCAGGCCTGGTGGCGATGCTGTACATGAACCTCATCAACATTACGCAAGGCTGGATCATTCATGGCAAATTACGCTTTGTCATTGGGGTCTGGTTAATACACGCTATTTTTGGGGCATTTACTGTAGTCTTGCTGTGGCATCGCCTACGCGTCAAAGAACCCAAGCCACCCGTTGTCACACCAGCCTGACGCAATTTTGCAAGAAGCGAGCATTGGGTGCAGTATTAGGCTGTTGAAACAAGGTTATGTTGAAACAGCCAATAAGGTGTGCGGCGACATCGTCAAAACTGACGGGCCAGACGTCAAGCGAGGCGGTTGTCTCGGGTCAATACAAATCAAAATAAGACTGCACCACCTCGGGATCTTGCGTCACGGTCAAAGCTAACATCAGCAAAATACGGCATTTTTGAGCATTTAAATTATCAGAGGCGACGATGTGCTGGTCGCGCAGGTATTTTCTTCGAGCGACCCTGCCCGCACCGCCACGACTGGCCTGCACGACAACAACACCCTTCGAAACCGAGCGCCTAAAGGCCGCGCTTTGCAACGGAGGTGGGATACCTGGCGGCAAACCCGCCGACACCAAACCACGCGCACCGGCTGCCATATACGCTTCGATCGCAACATCGTCGGCACCTGCATAAGCGTAGACAATGTCCACACGTGGCAACGCCGTTAACCCCGCAAGATCAAATACGGTATCAAGCGTATGCTTGCGTACCGGATGTCGATAGATCACGACTTGATCACCATCGACCTGCCCGAGTACTCCAAAATCTGGTGTTCTGAATGTGTTCACGCGATAGGTTGACACCTTGGTGACTTCGCGTGCCGCTTGAATCTCGTCATTCAACACCACCAGCACACCCAGCCCACGAGCTTTAGGATCAAGCGACGTGCGCACCGCAGCAAGCAGATTCATTGGGCCATCTGCACTCACAGCACTGGCCGGGCGTTGCGCACCAACCAGCACAACTGTCGGCTTGATTTTCAAGGTCAGGTTCAAAAAGTATGCGGTCTCTTCGAGCGTTGAAGTGCCATGCAAAATGACATAGCCATCAAAGCCCTCTCCTTGAGCCTCGGTGGCATGAATCAGTTGTAGTAATTCAAGCCAGTCGGCCGGGCCAATTGCGGTGCTGCCAACTTCACGAAAATTAATTGGCACAATCTCGGCAAAGCGTGCCAGTTCTTGTGTACGGCCAACGATTTCAGCAGGCTTCATTTTGCGACTGACGTCGGGATAGTCAAGCACATCAAGGCTATCGAGGGCAATGGACGAGATGGTTCCGCCGGTGCCAATGAGCGCAACGCGTGGTTTAGAAGGGGTCGTACTCATGGCTAAGTGCTCCGTAAGGCCATTAAAGATAAGGACTAGTCTACCCGAACAGTGAGCGTGGCCACTTCGGCCTCGAGCGCCTCTAGCAAGCGCTGCACCCACAACTGCGACAAGCCGTGCCCAATCAAGACAATGCGCGTGCGATGGTCTTGGCTTGGCCAGCGCTCGAGCCAAGCTGGCTGATAAAACACATGTTGAACACCATGAAGCACTAAAGGTTGCCCGGGCATCTCGGCGATCTGTACCAGGCCCTTCAAACGCAACAAGCGGGCACCTTCGTGTGTCGCCAAGGCCTCAAGAAAGAGCGGAATCACATTGGCAGCAAGAGGCTTGTCTCGAATCAGTTCTAGCGTGGTGTAGACCTGCTCGGCCGTGCGCGGCGTGGATGAGCCGTGGGTATGCCCGGTATGGTCACTGACTTTTAGACCCAGGCGTTGATATGTGCCCGCCGCCGTAACGGGCACGACTGACACCGCTTGCAACAAGGCCTGCTCAAGTTCGCGGCCGTCGACCCTGAGGGCGGTCTGATTTAGGCGGTCAAGGTATGCGCTGGTATGCGCTTGATCTTCGGGGCTCGCCAAATCTTGTTTACTCAACACGAGCACATCGGCTAACGCGATTTGATGACGTGCCTCAGGGTATTGCTCGGCCGTTTGTACAGCACACAAGCCGTCGACCACAGTGACCACATGCTCGAGTTCAAAGGTGCCACCGATTGACAGATCGCTGGTCAAGGCATGCACAATAGGCACGGGATCAGCCAGCCCCGAAGTCTCGATGATTACGCGCTCGAACGCAACCTCGCCTAACGCGCGCCGCCGGTCTAGCTGCGCTAGGGTCTTTGCGAGATCGGTTTGCACCCGACAACATAAACAGCCATTCGTCAGCTCAATGATGTTGTCGTCGCCCGCCTCTAACAACTCGTGATCCAAGCCGACCGCGCCAAACTCATTAATAATGACCGCAGTGCGCGCAAACGCGGGGCGACGTAGCAAACCCGCTAATAAAGTGGTTTTGCCGCTTCCTAAAAACCCGGTTAGTAAAATCAGCGGCGTCATAAGCGAAGCGAGGCCACGCCCATGCGCAGGCGCTTACCTGGCCTGAACGCAGGGTCTGATACTTCTCTGATCGTACGCAATACATGCAGCACCGAACTGCAGTAGTGGTGCGTGCGCTGAGTCTCTGGCTGAGCCTGCGCCGTGAGAACTAACCATCGCATCGGCGCATGCTCGGGCGCTTGTTCACCTAAATGCTGAACAGTGAGTACTTGGGTAGCAACGTCGCTTGTCGTGTCGAGCAACACAATCCGCTGCGTGGGCGCATCATGTGCCGCCTGAAGAGTGTCGACTTCGACTCGCCTGGCCAACCCCCAATACTGCATACTCTCTTGCAATAAAGACGCAAGCGCAACAAGCTGTGCGCTGCACTGCCCGTCAAACATTACAGCCTGATCCCAGCAAGAGTTTCAGAGGAAATTTTGCGCTTTAAGTACTGACCATCACTCAATTGACCAAAGAATTTTCCGTCTTCAACCATGATTTTGCCGCGCAACATGGTGAGGCAGGGCCAAAGGCCTACCTGATGTCCCTCCCAGGGCGTGTAATCTGATTCGTGCAGATCTTTGTTTTGAATCGTGCGGGCAAGACCAGGATCCAAGATCACGAGATCAGCGTCGCTGCCAGCTGCAATCGCACCTTTGCGCGGATACATCCCAAGAATACGCGCAGCATTGGACGAGACCAAATCAACGAACTGCATGAGTGAATAGCCACGTTTTTCAACCATCTCGGTGTACATCAACGAGACCCGTGGTTCGACGCCGGTATTGCCACCCGTGGTGTCATCAATGCGCTTTCCCTGAGTTTTAACCGCCAGCGAACAACACAACTCGTCGGTTGCGATCGAGTGAATCACGTTGTCGCTTACGCCCCGCCAGAGCGCCTCGGTATCTTCTTTGCTTTTCAGCGACGGATAGGTATGAAACACCTGACCGTTTGGCAATTTATAGTCGTCTTCAGTATGAAGAATATATTGATGCAGGGTTTCGCCGTACACCGGTTTGCCTCGCGCGCGTGCTTCACGAATTGCTTGAACACCCGTACCCGCGCTCACGTGCATCATATAAATAGCGGTATTCATTTGCTCTGCCAAACGAATCACGCGACGAAATGAGAGGTCTTCAGAGAGTGTGTTGTGTACCTCTGACATGTGTTCAAACCCAACGCGTCCCTCGCGGATCAGTTTGTCGTACATGTGCATCACGATGTCATTGTCTTCGGCATGAATCACGCCTAAACCACCGTTTTTGCTCAGAACTTTGAACATCTCCCAGATATCACCATACCCAACCATACGGCCTTTGCGGCTCGGCGTGATGTCTGTCGTGAAAATCTTAACCGTCGCGTACCCTGCTTGAATCGCTTCAGCAACCTGATTGGTCAACCCGACTGGAAATAAACCTTCAACCATCACGTGATACGCAAAATCAGTAAAGCAACGTCCAATCCAGTCTTTATCGCGCGCCTCGATCGTGCCCTGCACCGTGTTGCCATGCGTCCAACGCGCAAAATCAAGTAAGGTCGTCGTGCCACCAAAGAGTGCAGCGCGGCTCACAACGTCGGGCGCAGCCGTCATTTCAGACTTGCCTTCGGGGCCCGGAATGTGCCAGGCGCAATGCACATGTGGGTCAATACCGCCAGGTATCACCAATTTATTGGTGGCATCTATCAGTCGCGTATGGGGGGCAAGGGGGAGCGCCCCAATCGCTGCGACCGCGGCGATTGTTTGACCCGAGATCGCGATGTCATACGCGCCAACACCTTGCGGCGTCACAACCTGATTGCTGCGAATGATGGTATCAATCATTATTATTAGTCTCCGGTTGAATCGTTTCACCGCACATGGGTAATCACTAGTTTAAGCCGTTTGCACGACGCATACGCTTTCGCCTGCGAACACAGTCCGTTGGGGCTTACAAGGCCTCTTAACATAGGCCCGTCACGCAACGGTTCGCTTGGTACCGATATTTGATCGTCAATAGGCACCTGGCGCAAGGGATTTTTGGGCGACTCTCGGTCAAAGCCGGATGAATGGCTATAAACTCTAGAATCTCTTCATGTTTAGGAACCCCACCATGAGCTCACTGACCTCAAAAACGCTTGGCTTAGTACTCGCGCTGTTTTTTTGCGCGCTCTCAGGCTCGAGCTTTGCCCAGACCTGGCCCACTAAAGCCGTCACCTTTGT
>CANCMG010000027.1 GCA_947378965.1 Alcaligenaceae bacterium
ACAATATCGGTACCGTTATCGCCCTCGTACAGGTCACCAACAAAAGCCAAGCCGATCCATTCCCAGCCATGCTCAGACAACCAGTCTTGATAGACCTGGTCTGACAAATCACGGGTAGCCGGCATCTCAAAACGCACCGTCACACTTAAGGTCAAGCCGTTTTCATCGCCGTCTATTGCCCACTCGGTGTTGTCTTCTGTCAGGGCGACTTCAACGACACCGGTATTGCGCCCCAGCGACAAGCCCTGCTTCTTAAACAAACCACCTGTGAAATAGTTGACGTCAAGCTGCAGCGGCTGTAACGCCTGCCAGGCGGCTTGCTTAAGCCGTTTGCGCTCAGCCGGACCCGAAGCGGCATTTGCCGCCAGCAACAACTCAGACGCATCGCTGATCTTGCCGTAATCCTCATCATCATCAATCTCATCCTCTGGGGGAAGATTGACTTTCAGGCCCGTGATGGTCCATTCAAATTTGGCGATTCTGGTCATGGTAATTAGCTAACGATTATTTGGTGAAAAAGATGACTGCATTATGCCTTGAAGCTGTGCAAAGGGTAAAACGACGCGTCGGCGGTCTCCTATTGCAATTTCTTACAACCTGAATCGCGATTGATCGCTAAAATTTAGCTATCTGACTTATTTTTGCCTTACCAAGGAGGCTCACGGTGAAATCTTTACGCTCACTATTCACGAAATTATATTTTTCAGCTCACAAACCTTTTAGCAAAGACGGTCGAGCCAAGCTGTCTAAAGAAGCCTATACACAAAACGACTTTTCTCGAGTTATGGCCGATATGCGTCTAATTGGCCAAGATTTGAACAACACAACAAAGCGTGCCTTGGATCAGTATGGTCAGTCGTCATACTAAGGCGCAACAAAGACACCGCCGCCTCCGTGCTCGGAGGGGCGACTCTAGTCGGTATGGTGACCGCGTTTATTGCTGGCAAAAAACCAGCCGAGAAAACGACTTAGCGGGCCAACACCATGCCGCGGTAACCCTCTGCTGCGACTTGGTCGCAAATAACGCGATATTTATCTAAGCCGGCAACGTAAGGCATAAAGACCCGTGGTTTGCCTGGGATGTTGGCACCGACATACCAAGAATTTGCCAATGGATACAGGGTTGAGTCGCCAACTTCGTTCACGTGCTTGACCCACTTCTCTTCTGCATCCAAGTCAGCCTCGACACGCGCGTATTGTTTCTCTTTGACGTGTTTGAGCAGATCAAAAATCCAATCGACGTGTTGCTCGATCGCCGAGATCATATTGGTTTTGACCGAGGGGCTGCCTGGGCCGGTAATGATCAGCATGTTCGGAAAACCTGCCGTCATCAAACCCAAATAGGTCTTGGGGCCTTCTGACCATTTTTTGCGTAACTCGGCGCCGTCATTGACTTGGATATCGATATCCATAATCGCGCCGGTCATGGCATCAAAGCCCGTTGCGAAGATGATCGCATCAAACTCGTACTCGGCTTCAGTCGTTTTGATGCCCTTCTCGGTGATCTCAACGATTGGGGCGTTTTTGATGTTGACCAACGTGACGTTTGGTCGATTATAGGTCTCAAAATAATCGGTATCTAACGGTAGGCGCTTCGTGCCGATGTAGTGATCGTCAGGGCATAAGATCTGAGCGACCTTGGCGTCTTTCACAATCGTACGGATTTTTCGACGCACAAATTCAGACACGGCTTCGTTGGCGTCTTTGTTGACCAACAGATCTTTGTACGAATACAAAAAGCTAATGTTACCGCCCGTGTTCCACTTCTTTTCAAAAATCACTTCGCGATCTGCTGCAGAATCGTCAAGCACGTTTTTGGTCGGTGGGGGATAGCCAGAAATCCCAAAGGGTGTTTTATTTGCCTCAGCACGCGCTTGCTTGTAATTCGCTTTGTGCTTTTTAACAACCTCGGCAGATAGTTTGTAATTGACTGACGGCACGCTAAAGTTTGCGGTACGTTGAAACACATGCAAATGCTTGGCCTCTTTGGCCACCACCGGAATCGTTTGAATCCCCGAGGCGCCCGTCCCGATGATGCCGACCCGTTTACCCGTGAAATCAACCTTTTCGTGGGGCCATTGGCCGGTGTGATACCACTTACCTTTGAAATTATTCAGGCCTTTAAAGTCGGGCACACGTGGCAACGACAAGTTGCCTGAAGCCATAATGCAGAAGTTGGCCGACACTACCTCACCGGTGGTTGTCGTTATGGTCCAGTTGTTTGTCTGGCGATTAAATACTGCAGATTTAACGCGGGTATTGAACTGAATGTCTCGACGTAAATCAAAACGATCAGCAACATGGTTGGCGTATTTCAAGATATCGGGTTGTGCGGCAAAGCGCTCTGGCCATTCCCACTCTTGTTGTAGGTCGTCTGAAAACGAGTACGAGTACTCAAGACTTTCAACGTCGCAACGCGCACCGGGGTAGCGGTTCCAGTACCAGGTGCCACCCACGCCGTCGCCTGCCTCAAGCACTTTGACGCGAAGCTTAAGTTCACGCAAGCGGTGTAGTGTGTACATCCCGGCAAAACCCGCGCCAATTACGACAACATCAAATTGCGAGGCTGGTGCTGCTGAAGTCATTGCTGTATCTCCGATCTAGCTATTTGAAATCTTATATTTGTATAGTCTAAACGGATTTTGACCGATCTGCCCGGCAACTCATGCCTGTTGGGGCAGGAAGGGGTCAAAGCCAACTTGAGACTCTTAGCGTTCTTTACACCCTAACAAATTAGCCGAAACAGTACGTCAGCCTGCAGCGTATGTGGCGCTGCAACATAAAAACCTTTACCTCCTAATTCTTGCACTTCAGGAAAAAGAAAGTAACCTAGCCACTAACGCGTATGACCCACGCTCATTCAATGAGGGCACTAATGAAAAAAAATATCATTGCATCACTCACCGTGCTGCTTACCGCCGTGAGCCTCGCAAACCCAGCACCAGCCGCCGAGCCGACCCAGAAATATCCAAGTCAGCCCGTCAAAATTGTGGTTCCGTATACGCCGGGGGGCATCTCAGATCTCATGGGGCGGTCACTAGCGACCTATTTAGAGAAAAAATGGGGTCAACCCGTCATTGTTGAAAACAAACCAGGAGCCTCTGAAGCAGTAGGCGCGGCGTATGTCGCAAAGAGCAAACCCGATGGCTACACCATTTTGTTAGCCAGTGACACCGCCTTTGTGGTCAATCCGTTCTTAAAAAAGAACTTGAACTACAACCCCGAAACAGACTTTGAACCAATCACCCGCATGGCTGAAGGCTACATGACTTTCTTAGTGGTGCGTGCCGACTTAGGAATCACCACTCTCAAAGAGTTGTTAGACAAAGCCCAGAAAAATCCGGGACAAGTCACTTATGGTTCTGAGGCAGTCGGTAGCCCGGCTGAGTTTCGGATGCGTATTTTGGGTGGGATGACCGGTGGGTACAAAATGAACCATATCCCCTACAACGGTATGGGCCCCATTGTGAGCGATATGCTTGGGCGGCGTGTTGACAGCGCTTGGCTTCCGACTCATCTGGCGAAACAACAGATCGAGGCCAAGACAATGATCCCGTTGGCTACGAACGGCAATAAACGAAACTGGATGTTTCCAGAAGTTCCCACCCTCACCGATCTAGGCTATGCAAGCGCCGGTTTAACTTTCAAAATCATGCTTGCCGCACCGGTCGGAACACCTAAAAGCATCGTCGATCAAATCGCAAATGACATACGAGCCATCGTGAAAGATCCGGCCTTTGATGAAAAACATATCCATACAAATGGCTACATGGCAATTGCAGATACGCCTGAGCAATTTCGAGATTACCTAAAATCAGCAAGACCTTTTTTACAGCAAGTGATCAAAGAGGCAGGGTTTGAACCTCAATGATTGAGGCTGATCGCGTCTGACAGTAGCTGTCCTGCGATCGACCTCCGTTTTTTTCTTATTCAACATCGCAACGAATTCGATGGAGACAATGCCCATGAAATACTTTAGATTAAAAGCTCTGTTTGCTGGGGCCTTGATTGCCTTTGGCGCTTTGACGCAAGCCGCTGAGCCTGCCACCAACTACCCCGCGCAAGTCGTCAAAATCGTGGTGCCCTATACGCCTGGCGGCATCACCGATTTACTTGGTCGCGCCTTAGCGAGCCGCTTAGAAAAAAAGTGGGGGCAATCGGTTGTTGTTGAAAATAAATCGGGTGGCTCTGAGGCCATAGGCGCTGCATACGTAGCGAAAAGCAAACCTGATGGCTACACCGTTTTCATCGCGAGTGATGCGGCCTTCATCGTCAACCCACTCCTGAAAAAAGGTCTGAACTACAACCCTGAAACCGACTTTGAGCCAATTATGCGCTTAGCAGAAGGCTTGGCCTTCTTGGTGGTCAGGCCTGACCTCAACATTCGCAGTTTAAAAGACCTGCTGGCGATGGCTCAAGCCAAGCCGGGGCAAGTGACTTATGGCTCAGAGGCGGTCGGAAGCCCGTCAGAGTTTCGCATGCGGATCTTGGGTGGCCTGACGGGCGGCTACAAAATGAATCACATCCCCTACAACGGCATGGTGCCGATTATCAGTGACATGCTTGGCGGAAGGGTCGATAGCGCCTGGCTACCACCCCACTTGGCCAGGCCCCAGATCGAAGCGAAAGCCTTGCTACCCATCGCCACGAATGGCCTAAAACGCAACTGGATGTTTCCGGAAGTACCTACTCTGACAGAGCTGGGGTACGACCAGACTGATTTAAGTTTCAAAATGATGCTAGCCGCACCGGCAGGCACCCCCAAGCCTATCGTTGATAAGATCGCACGTGATGTACTTGAGGTAATGCAAACGCCAGACTTCAACGAAAAGTACGTGCGCTTTAACGGCTACACCGGCATCGCAAGCTCACCTCAAGAGTTTCAAGATTACTTGGTAAAAACACGACCCTTTTTAAAGCAGGTCGTGAAGGATGCCGGCTTTGAGCCTCAATAAGGCATTGAGGCTTAGACTACCTCGTACTTCATACGCTTAACTTTCGACATGTCTGTCCCTTCAATGCGGATCAGACTTGTCGAGCCTTTGCGCTCTGGTGCATGTAGATCGCCTTCGTTGTACACATGCGCAACTCCAGGGGTCAGTGCGTACGATCGGGTGACCTTCACTTTGCCAGGTTTGTCGACACTGGCTTCTTCAATTTTTTGATAATCGCGCATTTCAGTGGTGCCGCGCGCTTGCCCATAGATGGCCCACGAGTGCGCATGGTCATGCGGATCAGAGCTTTTTGGGCCAAGGTAATGGTGCGCCACGATACAGAACCCCAATTCAGGATCTTCATAAATTATTTCGCGCTCGCCTGTCGTTGGAGTGAGATGTTTTGCAATAAAAGTCTGATCCAGCAACACGTCTTTTAACGCCTCAGCGACTTTTTGACGCCCAGCAGGGCCAGGGCTATTTTTAAGAAAATCGTGGCACTGGCTAGCAAATTGTTCGATTGTGTGACCCATGGCTGCTGACTCCTTGTTATTTTCAATCGGTTTATGTTACCTCAACCGTTACTTCTAATGGAAACAAGCATGCCACCCCCCTTTGCCCGTCCGCCTGCAAGACCAAAGGCGGGTCCTTAAGCCGACAGGCGTCTTTGACCTCTGCGCAGCGTGTCGAAAACCTACAGCCTTGCGGCAAATTGATTGGGCTAGGGATTTCACCCGACAGCGCAGCGTTCAAGGGTCGCTCAAAGCTCGGAAAAGACTCAGTCAAGGCTCGGGTATAGGGGTGCAAAGGCTTAGTCAGCAGTTCGAGAGTCGGTCCTTGTTCAACGATACACCCCAAATACATCACCGCCATTCGTTTGCAAAGATAGCTCGCAACACCAAGATCGTGCGTAATAAAAACTAGGGTCAAGCCCATCTCATGGCACAAGGTGCGTAAAAGATTCAGCAATTGCGCTTGTACTGACACGTCGAGCCCTGCGACGCACTCATCGGCAATAATCACCCGCGGCTCTGAGGCAAGCGCGCGCGCAACGGCAACTCTACGCACTTGACCACCCGATAGCTCTGCAGGAAAGCGATCGATCATGTTGGCAGACAATCCAACCTTTTCAAGCAAGACTGCAACTCGCTCACGGGCGTCTGACTCGTTGCATAAGCCAAACAACAACATCGGCTCAGCCAGGATGTCACCGACTCGCATACGAGGGTTCATTGAACCGCGAGCATTTTGATAAATAAACGACACTTCACGCGCAAAGCTCTGGCGAGCCTGCCGATCGAATTCTCGTAACTCGGTTTGCTTGAAAAATAAACGGCCGTTAGTCGGCTGTTCAAGACCTAACATGAGGCGGACTAAGGTCGATTTTCCCGAACCACTTTCTCCCACTAAAGCGACCGTATCGCCCTCGCGGATCTCAAGACGCACACCGTCTAAGGCCTTCAGTCGCTTTTCCTCACCTGCGACGGTTCTGCCGACGACATAGTATTTTTCGACATCCAATAGTTGAAAGATATTCATCAGGCTGAAGCCTCAGGGTGTACTGCAGCTAGCTGCCAGCATGCCACCCAACGACCTTCGACCCACTCAAGAGGTGGTCGCGCTTCTAAACATTTTGGTTTCACATAGGCACAACGTGAAGAGAAACGGCAACCCTTAGGCATCTCGGTCAGCGACGGCACCGTGCCGGGTAATGGCACGAGTTCAGCAGAATCAAACTCAACCACACAAGAGCGCAACCCGATGGTGTATGGATGAAGGGCCTGCTCAAGCACCTTATGCGCAGGACCCGTCTCAACAATTTGCCCCGCGTACATGACCGCGACATCATCACAAACCTGCGAAGTCAAAGCCAGATCGTGCAAGACGATGACAGCGCTTGCACCCGTTGCACGCACGCGACGCAGAATCAAATCCATAATCTGCGCTTGTACCGTGACGTCCAACGCACTAGTCGGTTCGTCAGCAATCAACAGCTCAGGGCTGCAAGCGAGCGCAATTGAAATCATCACACGCTGCTGCATACCGCCTGATAGCTGATGCGGGTAGGCTGACAACCGAGCACGTGCGTCTGGGATCCCAACACTATCGAGTAAGTCCACGGCCCGCTCGAGCGCCTCGGTGCGTTTTAAACCCAGATGCCTGCGAAGCGGCTCAATGATTTGCTCACCGATCGTGAAACAGGGGTCAAGCGAGGTCGTTGCATCTTGAAAAATAAGACCGATTTTTTTTCCACGTAGTTGCGAGAAGCGCCTATCCGATAGCCCCACTAACTGCTGCCCCTGATACATCATGCTGCCCGTCAACTGCACCTCGGGTGCCATCAGCAACCCAATGATGGCCATTGCAAGGGTCGACTTACCCGCGCCCGACTCTCCAACCAAGCCTAAGGTACGGCCCTTTAGCAAAGTTAAAGACACTTCATCTAGCACGGCTGCGTTGCCGCGCCGCAAGGTCAAACCATTAATGTGCAGCAATGCCTCGTTCATCGCCCCTCCGAGCTTGGATTCAAAGCATTACGTAACCCATCACCTAACAAGGTCAGACCGATCAGCAACAGAGCTAAGGCTGCTCCCGGAAATCCAGAGATCCAAGGAGCCATCGTAATGAAGCCTCGTCCCTCAGCAATAATCAAACCCCAGTCAGGTGTTGGTGGCACGACTCCGATCCCAAAAAATGATAGGCCAGAGGCCAAGAGAATAGCTGTGCTGATGCGAATCCCAGCCTGCACCAAGAGCGAAGACATCACATTAGGGATCAGATGCCGCAAAATGATTCGCCAACTTGGTACACCCATTAACTGCGCCGCCTCAATAAACGGCAGGGCCTTTACCTGCAAAACATCTGAACGCACAATTCGGGCAAAGGGTCCAACAAACGAAACTGCCAGCGCATAAATAAGATTTTCGATGCCAAGGCCCAACACGGCGATAAATGCCATCGCTAAGATAATTTCTGGAAACGCTAAGATCGAATCAACCAAGCGCATGAGCGCCCATTCGAGGCGACCGCCCACCAGGCCTGCAAGCAAGCCAATCGTCATTCCACCAAACAAACCAAGAAACACCGAGGCAAAGCCAATCCAAAGCGCAAGGCGCGCGCCGTACAATACTCGTGAGTAGACATCTTGCCCGAAGGAATCCGTGCCCAGCCAATGTTCCAAGCTCGGAGGTTGCAAGGCTACCGCAAAGTCTTGCAAGATCGGATCATGGGTCGCGAACAGAGGTGCAAACACAGCCAGAACGAGATAGGTACCCACAATCGACAGTCCAGCAAGGGCACTGGGCTGACGACGAAGCGGTTGCCACCACCGCTTGACCCAAGTGATGCTCTTGCGAGTTGCTGACGCACTAGAAACAGATATCTCAACCATTAAAATAAAACCTCAGGGGGGCCAAGCACGTTCGAACTCAAGGAAGCACCCGCGATCGTTTGTGTTAAAAAAGGGTCATAGCTTGTACTTGCAAACATCAACAAATCACGTTCCCGTAAAGTCAAACAAGAAAGTCTAAAGTCGAGTGGATTACCGCTTGCGCAGACGTGGATCTAAAAATTGATACGCTTGATCAACCAAAAGATTCACTACAATAAAAAACAAAGCAGTTAAGATGATGCCTGCCTGCACCACGGCGTACTCTCGACTCAACACTGCTGTTGTGATCATCATGCCCAACCCCGGCACCGCAAAGACAACCTCTGTCATCACAGCACCGCGCAATAACCCGCCTAGCTGCAAACCAATCACAGTGACTAACGGCATCAGTACATTGCGCATCGCATGCACACCGACGACACGCGACATCGGTTCACCGCGCGCGCGCACGGCACTAATGAAAGGCTGCCCCATGACATCAATCAGGCTGGCACGCGTAGTGATCGAAATCAAGCCGGCGTAATACAAGCCAAGCGTGATCGCTGGCAGTGCCAAGTGATGCAATCCACCGGCCAAATCTTCCCAAGGCCTAACAAACCCCATAGTCGGAAACCAACCAAGCCCGACGCCAAAAATCCAAATAAGAATGATGCCCAGGTAAAAACTCGGAAAGGCTGAACCCAGTACAGAAAGCGAAGAGACGATCCAATCGATCGGCCCGCCACGTTTGAGCGCTGCGACCATCCCGGCTGGGACGCCAACCAACAGCGCAAAAATCAAGGCAAGAGCGGACAACCAGAGCGTCACAGGCAAAGCCTGCATCACTGCAAGTTGAAAAATATCTGCGCGAGTGATGTAAGACCTGCCCCAGTCACCTTGTACAAAATGTCCCATCCATTTTGCATACTGCACCACCAACGGCTGATCTAACCCAAGTTCTTTAGTGAGTCTGGCGTAGGCCTCGGGTGAGTACTCTGCCCCCAACAGCAAAGTCACAGGGTCACCCGGCGCGAGTTTTAAAAACCAAAACGTCGCAACCGAGACGATCCACAACACCAACAGGGTTTGCAGAACCTTTTTGAAAGATGCATTTGCCAAAGGATTAGCTCTTAATCCAGACTGTGTGCATATTCATCAAGTCCACCGGCACGTACTTAAAGCCCTGTACCTTCTTATTGAATATTTTATAGACCGCCGTATGCGCCAACACTGCAACGGGCGCATCGGTCTGCATCATGATGTCTTCGGCCTCGTAATACAACTTCTTACGCGTTGGCACATCCACAATCTCTGACGCTTTCAAAATCAAATCGTCAAATTTTGGATTGCTATAGCCCACGTAGTTCCAGGGTTTGCCGGTTAACCACTCTGGTCGGATCGTTTCATCGGGATCTAAGTCGGCCTGCCAGGCTTCGTCATACAAATCAAAATCACCAGCGTTACGACGCTTAGTCAGTACCGCAGGGTCCATGATCTCGAGTTTCGCTTTGATGCCGATTTTTGCAAGCATCGGGATGATCAGTTGCGCGTTACGACTACCACTACCGCCGTTAGAGGTAAAAGCTTCTGTAGCGATAAATACTGGATTGATTTCACCCTGGATCGCCGCTTTGGCGCGATACTCTTGCGCTCGCTTCAAATCAAAAAACTGCCCTCTACCGGACTTGGCAATATTGGGATCGTAATACGCGGTCATTGGCGGTGAAATCAACGAGTACGCGGCCTTAGCATCGCCAAAGTAGCCCTGCTTAACCAACACCTCACGATCAATCGCAAAGGCGACTGCAAGGCGTAAATTCACATCAGTAAACGGGCCGCGCTTGTTATTCATGCCCAAGAAGGAGTAATTGCCTTCAATCTCGCCATACACATTCAGATTTTTGTTACTACGCAACTGGTTCATAAACTGAAAGGGGCAAGCATCTAAGCCATCGATCTGGCCTGACATCAAGGCTGCGACAGCTGAAGTCGGTTCTTTGATCAAGACGATATGAATCTTATCTAAATATGGCAGCCCCGCCTCAAAGTAATCAGGATTGCGAGCGAGTTCGATCATTTCATTCTCGCGCCACTGCACAAATTTAAACGGGCCTGTACCGACGGGATTACGACCAAAATCTTTGCCGAACTTCTCAACAGCAGAGCGCGATACGATGGTGCCTGCGCGACCCGTGGCACCGTTCATGGCCACCGGAAAAAAAGCAAAGGGCTTGACGTAACGAACTCGCACGGTCAACGGATCAAGTACGTCGATGCCGTCTAAGTCGGTCACCATCCACGCGTGAGGAGATCCAACCGCTGGGTTCTTAACGCGCTCAATACTCCACTTAACGGCCTCTGCGTCGCACACATCACCGTTATGAAACTTCACACCAGGGCGAATCTTAAAGAGGTGCGTTTTTTCATCAGTCATTTCCCATTTTTCTGCCAGATCAGGCTCAAAAGTGACCGTCTTGCCGTCATAAGCGACTTTCAATAAGCCGTTATAAATATTGTTATGGATTTTGATCGCGGCGAGCGAACCGGTGAAATGCGGATCAAGTGTATCGGGCGCAACAATCTGCCCCCATTTGATAGAACCACCTCGTTTCGGTTCTTCCGCCGCGCGAGCCTCCCCCATCACGCTTGCACCGAATAAAGCTGAGGTGCCGGCCAAGGCTGCCCCCGCGCCAAGTGATTGCAAAAAACGACGGCGCTTGAAATCAGCAGCCAAATGTTGTCCAAGTGAAAACTTAAAGTCTTTGCCCATGACGGTACGCCTCGTTGAGTGACTGGTATCGAAGCAGTCATAGCAATTCTTGTGCCAACATCAACAACCAAATAAATGCAAGGCATCACCTCTGTAAGGTCTGCGAAGCCTCTGGGCATCGATATGAAATAGTGCGGCGCACCATTTCAGATGCCTCTTAATGGTGCCTAGCAACAAAAGAGGGTTAGATAAGGTGGTTCTCTTGCAATCGAATAGACCACTTATACTTAGCCAACATCAAGAGAGACTAAGCATGCGCGCACCCTCACCTCGCCTCAACCCAGTGAATGGGCAGTACCTGTTGTCTCTGATTCTTTTTATTTTTATTTTTAGCTGTTTGAGTGCAAATCCCACTCGGGCTCAAACAAGCTATCCAGAGCGACCAATTCGCCTGATCGTCAGTTTTGCTGCGGGTGGTCCGACCGATATCTTCGCGCGACTGGTAGCGGTACGACTCGAAAAAGAATTGGGGCAACCCATAGTCGTCGAAAACAAGCCCGGCGGCGGCTCGAACATTGGCTCTGAGTTTGTTGCACGGGCCAAGCCTGATGGCTATACCCTGTTGTTAGGAACAATCGCCAACACCACCAACATGGCGATATACAAAAATCTAGGTTATGACACCGAGCGTGACTTTGTTCACATCACCCAGATTATGTCGTCGCCCAGCATCTTAGTCGTCAACAACGATATTCCAGTCAAAAATTTAGCCGAATTGATCGCCTATGTGCAGGCTCGCCCAGGCAAGCTTAGCTATGCCTCGTCCGGTGCAGGTGGCTTGCAACATCATGCAGGTGAGCTGCTGAAGATGAGAGCCAATTTAGATATGCTGCACATCCCGTATAAAGGCGCGGTGCCAGCACTCACCGACGTGATGGGAGGCAATGTCGCCATGGGCTTTAAAACAGCGAGCGGAGTGATGCCCACCATCTTGAATGGCAAGGTCAGAGCAATTGCTGTCGCGGGTCGTCAGCGGCTAGTGCAGTTGCCCGACCTACCCACAATGATTGAGTCTGGCATGCCTGATTTTGAAGTGGATTCATGGAATGGTTTGTTTGCACCTGCTGGCACACCACCCCAAATCATTGCAAAGCTTGCCAACGCTACTATCGCCATTTTGAAATCAGATGAGATTTCAGAAAAATTTAAAACGATCTCAGCTGTACCCGTGGGAAGCACACCCGAGCAATTCAAACAGTATGTGCATGAAGAGGTTGTGAAATGGGGGCAAGTCGCCAAACAAGCGGGCGTCAGTATCGATCAGTGAGCGCTCAGTCGTTTAAGTGACAGGCCGACCAATGACCGGCCGATAACTCACGCAACACGGGCGCTTGCTCGGCACAGACAGGCTTAGCGTGGGGGCAGCGCGGGTGAAAATGGCATCCAGTGGGTGGGGCTAGCGGCGACGGGATCTCGCCTTTGATCGGCGCGTAGGCAATGTTGCGTCGGTCAAGCCTTGGTACTTCGGCCAGCAAGGCTTGGGTGTAGGGATGATTGGGATGGTCATGCAGTTCGGTGGTTTGACCGATTTCGACCACACGCCCTAAATACATGACGACTACGCGATCAGCAATATGGCGCACTACCCCAAGATCGTGACTGATAAACAAATACGTTAAGGCAAGGCGCTCGCGCAAATCCATAAACAAATTCAGCACCTGTGCTTGAATCGACACATCAAGCGCGGCCACGGCTTCGTCGCATACTAACAAAGTGGGTTCAACAGCTAAAGCGCGTGCAATGCCAATGCGTGCGCGCTGGCCACCCGAGAACTGATGCGGAAAGCGTCTGACATAAGAGGCATCAAGCCCAACTTGTTCGAGTAAATGCGCGGCCTGCTCTTTTGCCTGACTCGCAGGGATCAGCCCGTGCGCGATCGGCGCCTCGACGATCGCCTCACCCACGCGCTTACGCGGGTTCAGCGAAGCAAAGGGATCTTGAAAGATCATCTGAATCTTTGGGCGGATACCAGGCGCATGCTGCAAGGCCTTACCTTCAAATAACACCTCGCCCTCGGTTGCCGAATACAACCCCGCGATCACGCGACCTAGCGTTGATTTGCCACAACCCGATTCACCGACCAAGCCAATCACTTCGCCCGCAGCGATTGAAAACGACACTTGATCGACCGCATGCACAGTTTGCGCGGGCGCTGCCAAGCCAAGCTTCGCTGCAAAACGCTCGATGACATCTTGTGAACTCGTAAAACGCTTACTCACCTTACGCAAGTCAAGCAGCGGTGTTGTTGTCATGGCTTAACCTCGAGAAGCGGTCGCACACAGCGCACAAGTCGCGCGTCTGCAAATTCACGCACCGGAGGATCAACCGCGCAGTCCTCACCCGCAAAGCTACAGCGATTACGAAACGCGCAACCCTTAGGGCGATTGACCAGTGACGGCGTCATGCCAGGAATCTGATGTAAGCGTTGCCCGCGCGGATTGTTCGCAGGCACTGAATCCAGCAAGCCGCGGGTGTAGGGATGAAGTGGTGCATTGAGCACCTGCTCGACCGGGCCAGTTTCAACGATACGGCCGGCATACATGACCGCGACACGTTGTGCCAAACCCGCCACAACCGCTAAGTCGTGGGTAATCCAGATTAAGGCGGTCCCTGTTTCGCGCGCCAAACGCTGCATTTCAAACAAGATTTGACCTTGTACCGTCACATCCAGTGCGGTGGTCGGCTCGTCAGCAATAATCAGTGCTGGGCGCAATAACAGAGCGATTGCGATCGCCACGCGCTGACGCATACCACCCGAAAATTGGTGAGGATATTGTTTCAAGCGTTCGTCAGGCGAGGCGATACCGACCTGCACCAAGACTTCACGACAGCGTGCCCTCGCCTGTTCAGCCGACATTGAACGATGGGCCTGCAGCGTTTCAATCATTTGAGTATCGACGCGCAACACCGGGTTAAGCGTCATCATTGGATCTTGAAAGATCATGGCAAGACGCTCGCCGCGTAACTGCCTGAGCGACTCTTCGTTGGCACCGACTAATTCTTTTCCTTCAAAGCGTATGCTACCTTGCGTGATTTTGCCGGGCGCATCAATGAGGCCCATGATTGAGAAGCCTGTCACGGATTTACCCGAGCCAGATTCACCGACTAAGCCCAAAATCTCACCAGGCTGCACTCGCAAACTGACCTCGTCGACCGCCGGCAACAAGCCAAGGCGTGTCGAAAATTCAGTGCGTAGTGAAGTGATTTCTAAAAGTGACATAGCGTCTTAAGGTGCGATCTGTCAGACAGGAGCTGGCAGAGGGTGTATGGGGCGCGGTTTATCATGCCCGGAGTCGTGTGTGTATTGAGCGCACCAATCGCGCCATGCAGGGCCTTGGTGGGTTGACTGAGGTCGTAAGTCATTTTCATATTCAACGTGCCAGTCGGGGGTTCAATACATCGCGTAATTGATCGCCAACTAAATTAATCGCGACAATCGTCAGCAACAACGCGACTCCCGGATAAACCGAAATCCAATACTTACCAGACAACATATATTCATAACCATTGGCGATCAGCAGGCCCAACGACGGCTCGGTGATGGGTAAGCCCAATCCCAAAAAAGACAACGTTGCTTCAAGTGCAATGGCGTGAGCAACTTGAACGGTGCCCACCACCAGTAAGGGTGGCAAGGTATTGGGGATCAAATGCTTAAGCAGCACGCGCCACGTTGGCAAGCCTAAACCGCGAGCAGCCTCCATGTATTCTTTATTGCGCTCAACCAAAGCCGCTGACCTCGCAGTGCGCGCGTAATAGGCCCACTGCACAGTCACGAGTGCAATGATGACTTTTTCAATACCGGGGCCGAGCACCGCAATCAAAATCAGTGCCACCAAGATGGCCGGAAAGCCCAATTGAATATCAACGATACGCATCAAAATCTGCTCATAGCGTCCGCCAAAAAAGGCCGCACTGACGCCTAAGCCTGCGCCAAGTGCCAAGGCAATGGCGCCACTAATGACCCCGACCATCAAAGACACGCGCAACCCATACAAAATGGCAGAAAACATATCGCGCCCCATACCATCGGTGCCCAGCACGAAGGTTGCACCCAGCATCGACTCAGAGCCTGGGGGCAAGCGCGAATCCATCAAATCGAGTTTTGCAAGGTCGTAAGGATTTTGCGGTGCAAGCCACGGTGCAAAAATCGCAAGCAGCAACACGATTACCAAAAGCGCCAGGCCAAATAAAGCAATGCGCGACTGTGAAAAATCTCGGACGAATTGACGCCAGGGCGTGTCTTGGGCGAGTAGCACGGCAGAAGAGGATGCGTTCATGAGTCAGCCAGTTAGTTAATTTTTAGCTGCGCTTAAACGCACACGCGGATCGAGTACCGAATACAAAATATCGATCACGAGGTTAATGACCACAAACATCAAGACGGTAATCATCAGATACGCCACGACCACCGGGCGATCAAGTTGAAAGATCGAATCAATCACTAACTTACCCATCCCGGGCCAGGCAAAAATCGACTCAGTCACGATAGCAAAAGCAATCACTGAGCCTAACTCAAGCCCAATCACAGTCACCAAGGGGATCATGATATTTTTTAACAAGTGCACACCAAGAATGCGGCTCTTGCGTAAACCCTTGGCACGTGCAAAGCGTATGTAATCAAGTAACACGTTCTCGCGAACCTGCGCGCGGGTCAGCCTGATAATTAAGCTCAGCTTAAATAATGCCAAGTTAATGCCCGGAAGAATGGCGTATTTCAGCCCATCCCAGTGGATAATCGAAAGCTTCATCCCCAAAAATTCGGTAGTGGGGCCGCGCCCAGTTGAAGGCAACCAACCCAACTGAACCGCAAACAGCATGATCAGCATCAAGCCGACCCAAAACGTTGGCAAAGAAAAACCAACGATTGAAATTGCCATGATGGCTTTCGAAATTTTGCTGTCTGGCTTCAGGCCTGCATACAGACCTAACGGGATCCCCACCAGAATTGAAATCAGCATTGCAACCGTGGCAAGCTCAAGCGTTGCTGGCATACGCTCAAAAATCACTTCGAGTGCGGGGCGGCCGTAGACAAAGCTTTTTCCGAGGTCGCCACTGGCTGCATTTTTTAAAAACAACAAATATTGCATCCAGCCTGGCTTATCTAAGCCGAGGGCTACCCGCGCGCGGTCTCGCTCAATTTGATCAGCATCGGGGCTAATCAAAATTTCGACAGGGTCACCCACAACAAACAAGCCTGCAAAGACAAGCAAGGATGTGACGAGTAATACAAGAGCCGTCTGCGACAAACGTCGCATAATAAAAACAAACATTATTTCTTGATCTTCACTTCGTGTGCAAGGGTGTACTGGTCTGCACGCGCTGCGTAGGTCAGATTTGCTTTGGTCCCCCAGACCGAGACTTCATAGTGCAAGGGAACAATCCCCATCAACTCTATCGCCTTTTCACTGGCGAGCGCCAGTTTGGCGCCACGCTTTGCTTCATCAATCTCAATCATGGCAGCAGTCGTCAACGAATCTAACTCAGGGCTTGAAAATCGACCGCGATTGGCTGCTCCGATGCCGGTTGCCGCATCATAGGTGCCCAACAGAGACCGCAAGGGCGAACTTGGGTCGCCGCTCTCGGAGGCCCAGCCAGCAAGCATGAACGAGAACTCCAGCTTCGAGCCACGCGAAAAGAAAATATTTGAGGGCATGGTCTCAAGCTTGGTCACGATACCAACGCGCGTTAAAAACTGCGCAACAGCTTGCGCAATTTTTTCGTCATTGATATACCGATTGTTGGGGGAGTGGAGCGTTAACTGAAAACCATTTGGGTAGCCCGCTTCAGCCAAGAGTTTTTTTGCACCCTCTGGATCATATTTTTCAACCGGTAAATTCTTACTGGTGCCAAAGAACTGCTCGGCGATGAGTTGACCTGCAGGTACGGCGACTGTCTCCATGATGCGCTCAACAATGACGTCACGATTCATGGCCTTTGAAATCGCGCGCCTGACTCGCGGGTCGGTCAAAGGGTTTGCCTCTTCCATTGGCTTGCCATCAGCCGTACGCACAAAGGGCGAATTTTTGGTGCGATTCGAATCCATGTGCAAATAAATAATGCGGTTCGATACCGTTTGGGCAATTGCTAGATCTTTATTACTCGAGAGGCGCTTGACGTCTGGAGTGGGTACGTTTTCAATCATTTGCAGATCGCCCGCGAGCAACGCGGCAACACGCGCCGCGTTGTTTGCGATCATGCGCATTTGCACTGTCGTCCAGTCGCCCTTACCACCCCAGTACTCATCGTTGCGAGCGAAAACCACACGGTCGCCCGGCTTGTACTCAACAAATTTATAGGGGCCTGTGCCAATCATGGCTTTACCACTGTTGAAGTCTTCAGTTTTGGCCGACTCGGCGACGGCCTTCGGTATGATTTGTGCTGAATTTAAATCGCGGATTAAGCCGGTATAAGGCTTAGCCGTCTTCAATATCAGCGTATGGGCATCGGGCGCCGAAGCCTCAGTGATCTGACGCACATACAACGCAAAGGATGCTGGGCTGTTTGGTACGTCAGGGATCCGCTTAAACGTTGCCAAGACGTCATCGGCCACAAAAGGCGAGCCATCGTGCCACTTCACCCCTTTGCGCAACTTGATTTCGTATGTCAGTTCATCAATGTTGCGCCAGCTCTCAGCTAAACCAGGCTTGAGATTTTGAAGGGCGTCGGTCAAAAATAGAGGCTCAAAAACCTGTTTTGCCACCGAGATATTAGGCGTCAGGTTGTGATAATGGGGGTCGAGAGACGTGATCGGCGCAGCCAAGCCGACGACTAACTCATTGGCGCTCAGCGACAGGGATTGAAACGAAAGCATCGCTAATAGAAGCACTCGCGGGATACAGGTCAGCAATCGCATTTCAGTTTCTCTTGGTCAATCGGTTAGGTTGGTCGGCAAATTATATGGGTCAACGACGTGTTGCTGTCAATTTTTATTTTGCACTGCAGCGAAGTTATCAGGAATGCAGCCTATGACACAGTTTTACGCACGCCGACACCGCTTTAGTGGGGTGCATCCCGTGCAAAAACCGTACGCAAGGCCGAAAACCTCAAAAAACGAGCCCCGCTCTGGTTTAAACGGGATATATTCACTTACCCGTTCCTTGGAAAAAAACATGAGACTCTTGCCACGCGTTCTTGCTATCGCCTTCTTTTCACTTGTTTCAACATCGGCAAGCGTTTGGGCTGCTGATTACCCGACTCGCGCGATCAAGTGGGTTGTGCCTTACCCGCCGGCCGGCACCACTGACGTACTCGCTCGAATCATGGCGCAACGACTGTCTGAAACCCTTGGCCAATCGGTTGTGGTTGAAAACAAGCCCGGCGCGGGTAACAACATTGGCACCGAACAGGTCATTAACGCCGCACCTGATGGCTACACGATGTTATTGGTGAACCCGGCCAACGGCATCAATGCCTCGTTATACAAAAACTTGTCGTTTAACTTTATTCGTGACATCGCGCCAGTCGCTGGCCTGGTTCGCACCCCAAACGTCATGGTTGTGACCAACAGCCTACCCGCTAAAAGTGTGGCCGAATTTATTGAGTATTGCAAAGCGAATCCTGGCAAGGTGAACATGGCCTCATCTGGCAATGGCACCTCAACCCATTTGTCTGGCGAATTATTTAAAGTCATGACCGGCTGCAATATGCTGCATGTGCCTTACAAAGGTGCGGGCCCAGCCTTGATCGACCTCACGGCAGGCCAAGTTCAAGTATTTTTTGATAACCTCCCCTCCTCTGTGGTTCACATCAAAGGCGGACGTATCCGTGCGTTGGGCGTGACCTCTGAAGGGATTGAACCCTCGGCACCTGAATTACCCACAGTCGGTGCAACCGTTAAAGGCTATGAAGCAACCGCCTGGTTTGGGATCGGCATGCCCAAAAATACACCGGCCGCGGTGATCGCAAAAATGAACGCTGAAGTCAACAAGGCCTTAGCGGATCCTGTCATGCAAAAACGCTTGGCAGAATTAGGTGGGATACCCATTGCAGGCACTCCAGCAGACTTTGGCAAAGTCATCGTGGCTGAAACTGAAAAATGGGCCAAGGTTGTTCAAATCTCTGGCGCGAAGGTCGAATAAACGTCAAGCGTGTCAAACCCCAGCGATTTGCAGTCAGCAAAAGCATCTTCTGTTCTTAATTTACTTGCGGTGGCCGCCGTAGGCCTTGGCGCCTCGGTCGGCCCGCTTGATTTTGCCGTCAACGTCGCGTTTCCGGCGATCTCGGCGGCATTTCAAATTCAAACCCAAACTATTCGTTGGGTCGCACTTTTCTACGTGCTGACTTACGGTAGTTTGGTGTTGTGGTTTGGAGCGCTTGGCGATCGTATCGGTCACTTACGCGTCTTTAGAATGGGCTTGGTGTTGGGCGCGATTGCTTTTGCGTTATGCGCCGTTTCACCGTTTTATAGTTGGCTGTTAGCCGCGCGCGTGCTGCAAGGGATCTCAGCGGCTCTGATCTTGTCTTGCGGCCCAGCACTGGTCACCTTTCTCTACGCCGAACATGAGCGCACGCGGGCCTTGTCGATGTACGGCAGCATGGCTGGCCTGGCAACGGTTGCAGCGCCGCTGATTGGCGGCTACAGCATTGCATGGATGGGCTGGACCGGCGTCTATTGGATCCGCGTGCCGATTGTTTTAGTCGCCCTGGCGTGTTTGGCGCTTCACAACCCACGTTTGCAACATGCATTTCATGGCCTTCCCGGCGCTACAAAAAAAACAGCATCATCTTCAACGATGCAATTACTGCTGAAAACGTTACGCAGCAATTCAAACTTTGGCTGGGTCAACGCCTCTTGCGTGATCGTTCAATTATGTAGTTTTTCGGTCCCGCTGATTTTGCCTTACTACTTGATTCGGGTGTTGCACTGGGACTCTGCCCAAAGCGGTGGCTTATTAGTGGCCTGGGCAATCGGTGGCTTAGCGGGGGCTGCTGCCACCCCGGCGCTCGTGCGCCGCTTTGGACTGAATCAAACCGGCTTTATCGCCGCCTGCTTCTGCTGCCTGGGCTTGCTAGCCATGTGCCTCTGGTCCTCTTCAGTGTCGGTGCTGTTCATGTTGCTTAGCATCGCGATACAAGGAACCGGTCTCGGGCTTTTTCAAGTTGTCTATTCTGACTGGATGATGGCTGACTTACCGCCTCAGTCCCGCGGCGTCGCTGGCAGTCTTGCTGTCTTGACCCGCATGCTAGGGATCGTCACAGGTGCAGTCTGTTGGCTATGGTTGGTGGATCGCGGCGAAGCCGGTGCACTCGCAGCAGGTCAAACTCCTGAAGCGGCATTTTTAGCTGGCTATCAACAGCTACATTATGTTGTCGCGAGCGTATCAGTCGGTTTCTTTACCCTCAGTTACTTCAAGCGCGGCTTGTGGTTTCGCGCTGCGCCCTCGCCCTAAACAGCGATCTTTTGAAATTCAGGCTTAACGTTGCAATTTGAAATTCATGTTCGAACGTAAAGTTTAAAAGTCAAAGTCATGAAACAACTTCTCATCATCTTTCACTCGATCACCGGAGGCTCTGAGCAAGTGGCTGAGGCGGTAGCCAAAGGCGCACGACAAGAGCCAGAGATCGAAGTGATCCTGCAGCAAGCGCAACATGTACAACCCAGGCATCTGCTGACTGCGAGCGGCTACATCTTTATTGCGCCTGAAATGCTAGGATCACTCAGTGGAGTGATGAAAGACTTCTTTGATCGTAATTTTTATCAAGTGCTCGATGAACTCAACGGACGCCCCTACGCTGCGTTAATCTGTGCTGGCAGCGATGGGCAAAGTGCCTTAAGGCAACTCGAAAAGATTGCAACGGGCTGGCGCCTAAAAAAAGTCGCTGAATCGAAGATCGTCTTAACCCACGCACAAAACAAAGAACAGATTCTTCAGACCAAGATAATCGACCAACACTCGTTGAAGACAAGTGAAGAACTAGGCGCTTTTTTTTCAAGCGCCTTAGCGCTTGCCGTGTTTTAGTCGCCAAGATAACTTCAGCGATACAAACGCCATATCAAAATACTTTCTGAGATCAGGAGCAATCATGGATGAACAAGAGCCGTTGAAAAACAAGATCATGTCGGGCCAGACCGTACCGGGAGCAATGGTCTTTGAATTTTTTTCACCTGGTATGTCAAGCATTTTAGTCAATGCCGGCGCAGAATTTGTACTCTACGATATGGAGCATACTGGCTTAAGTTTTGAGACGTTAAAGTGGCTCTTTGCCTCGTGTCGCGGACTTGCGATCACGCCCATGGTACGGGTGCCGCGCGGCGAATATACCTGGCTGGCTCGAGCCCTCGACTTAGGTGCTCACGGTGTCATGATTCCGATGGTTGAATCACGCGAGCACGCCTTGAGTATCGTCCAAGCTTGTCGCTACCCCCCCATCGGTCGTCGAGGTGCTGCCTTTGGCTTTGCACAATGTGACTACCAAGGCGGCGCTGTCACCGAAAAAGTAGCGGCATACCATGCACGCACGCTGATCATGGCGCAAATCGAAACTGAGCTTGGTCTTGCCAATATCGAAGAGATCGCTGCCGTTGAGGGAATCGATGTCCTGTGGTTAGGGCATTTCGACCTCACAAACTTTATGGGGATTCCTGCTCAGTTCGAAAATCCTGTATTTCTAGAAGCTATGGCACGCGTGGCGAACGTCGCCCGACAATACGGAAAAATCGCGGCCTTCATGGCAACCGACCCGGCGTGGATCGCCCGCGCCAAGGCAATGGGCTACACCATGCTGGCTGCAGGAACAGACTCGGGCCTGTTACAACAGGCCATGGGCACTTTAATTGACGATATCAAAACCGGAGCCTGACCATGACGTTTCGCCTTGGGATCACACGAGATTTGCTCACCAGCGACGGTTCGCCAAGCTTTGGCTTAGGCCCGCTCAAACTCTTGCAGCAAGAAAAACACATCGATTGGGAGTTCATTGATGAAACCGTCACTGAAATTACGCCTGACATCATGGCGCGTTATGACGGCTTGCACGTCAACAGTCCTGCCGTCACGGCTCGGTCGATCGCGCGATCAGACTGTCGCGTACGCTTGGTGTCACGCCATGGCGTGGGCTATGACTCGGTCGATGTCGCCGCCTTAGCCGCAAAAGGCATCCTCACAACCAATACGCCGATCGCCGTGCGTCGCCCCGTTGCCGTCGCGTCGCTCACAATGATTTTTGCGCTAGCCGGGCGTTTGTTCGCAAAAGACAATCTGATCCGTCAGGGCGAATGGAACACGCGCACCAACCACATGGGACTTGGCCTCACCACTCGTACCTTAGGCGTGCTGGGTGCAGGGGGAATCGGCTTAGAACTGCTAGCACTGGCCCAGCCCTTTGGCTGGCGGATGCTGGCGTGCGATCCCTTCGTTAAAGCTGATGCAGTCACTGCGTGCGGAGCGTCTTTAGTTGATCTAGACACTCTGTTAGCGCAAAGTGATTTTCTAGTCACGACCTTAGTTCTAAACGAAAAAACACGCCACATCATCAATCGCGAACGCCTTTCAAAAATGAAATCGTCTGCGTTTTTAATCAATATGGCGCGCGGCCCAATTGTAGATGAACGTGCCTTGATCGACGCGTTACAGCAAGGCGTAATCGCTGGCGCCGGCCTTGATGTCTTTGAGCAAGAGCCGATTCAAACCGATAACCCCTTGCTCAAGATGCGGCAGGTTCTGTTGACTCCGCACTCACTTTGCTGGACCGATGAGTGCTTTGATCATATTGCTCGTGAAGGGCTAGGCTGCCAAATCGCTTTTTCAAAGGGACTAACGCCCTCTTCTGTTGTTTCCGTTTCAAACTGACTCCTGTCGTGAATCACAACCTAAAAGGCTTCAAAATGTCCAGCTGCCTCTTCGATCAGATCCCAGCCTGTCGCGCAAAAACTTTACGCTTTCTCACTTATGCAACGCTCTCGCTGTTTACGAGCCTCGCTTGTGCACAAGCATGGCCAAGTAAACCTATCACCCTGATTTCACCTTACCCTGCCGGAGGTGGTGTCGATAGCGTCACGCGCATCATTGCCGAGCGACTGGCACCCGCGTTAAACAACACCATCACAGTTGAAAATCGCCCAGGCGCGGGCGCTACGATTGGCGCGGGACAACTCGCCCGCAGTGCACCCGATGGTTACACGCTGATGGTCGGCAGCATTGTTGACTACGCGATTGCGCCTCATGCGCACCCTGCACTGAGCTTTGAATTGAAACGCGATTTGCTACCCATTGTGCAAATAGGTTTTGGCCTCGTCGGACTTGTCGTTAATATCGAAGTCCCGGCAAAAGATTTAAAAGAATTGATCGCCTTGGTCAAGGCACAACCCGGCGCACTGAGCTATGCCTCATCGGGTGTAGGCGGTCAAGTTCATTTGAATATGGAATTATTCAAGCAAATGTCTGGCACAGATATCGTGCATGTTCCGTATCGCGGCACCACACAGTTTATGCCCGATCTACTGTCTGGTCGTGTGGCCATGTCACTTGATAGCCTACCGGCGCACTTGGCAAACATTCGTGCCGGTAAGACGCGCGCTCTGGCTGTCGGTAGTGCAATGCGCGCAAGCGCGTTGCCAGATGTACCAACCTTTATCGAAGCGGGTTTGACCGAATATGAAGCCGCAACCAACTACACACTATTTGCCCCAATGCATACGCCTAATAGCATCGTCGCAAGACTCAACTTAGAGGTCAACACCATTCTCAAACGGCCCGATGTGATCGAAAAACTTGGCGCAATCGGCATGACCGTCCTTGGCGGCACCACCGCCTCCGCTCGGGCTCGCATACCGGTTGAAATTGAAAAATGGAACAAGGTCATTAAAGCTGGCAACCTAGTCTTGACTCAATGATTGAGCACGCTCGGCAACCAAGTTGAGATGGCAGGGATATAAGTCAAGATTGCGAGCGCGCCAATCAGCGCAAACACAAACGGGCCAATCTCTTTCACAATCAAACCGAGGTGGGTTCGCGACACCGAACTGGCCACGAACATTAACACCCCCACAGGTGGGGTGATTTGCCCGATCACTAAATTCACCAGCAACACAATCCCAAAGTGCAGAAGATCAATTTGAAGCGCTGTTAACAACGGAATCAAAATTGGCACGACGATGATCATGATGGCGAGGGTTTCCATAAACATGCCCGCAATCAACAACGCCACATTCAAAATCAACAAAATCGCCCAAGGTGATGTCGTAATCGACGTCAATAGCGCTGCAACTTGTTGAGGTGCTTGTTCAACGCCCAAGATCCAACCAAAAGGCGCAGCACCTGCTGCGATCACCAAAATAGCCGCTGTCTCACGCCCCGTTGCCAACAGAATCGCTGGCAAACTGCTCCAGGTCAGCGTGCGGTAGACGAACAGGCCAATAATTAACGAGTAGGCGCACGCAACCGCAGCGATCTCAGTTGCCGTGAACACGCCCATCCGAAAGCCAACCAAGATCAAGACCGGCATCGCCAATGCCCAAAGGGCATGACGAAACGCTGCGTAAAGTCGGGTTCGGCTGAAGGCGGCGTCTTTTGGAAACCCGCGCTTACGCGCGGTCCAGTCAATCACTAACATCATCGCACCGGCCATGACGACGCCTGGGATCAGACCAGCAATGAACAAATCTCCCAGCGAGACGTTAGCCTGCCAGGCATAAATCACCATCAAGATTGACGGTGGAATAATGGGCCCAAGCGTGGCGGCAGCGGCGCAAACTGCCGCGGCAAAGCCACGGCCATAACCTGCTTCTGTCAGTTGTGGCACAAACACTCGCGAGGTCGCGGCACAATCGGCCACCGACGAGCCTGAAATACCAGATAAAAATACATTACCCACGATCGCAGTTTGCGCTAAGCCTCCGCGAATGTGCCCAACGAACGCACGTGTAAAGTTAAACAACCTCTCGCTGATGCCTGATTCATTCATTAACGCACCGGCTAAGGTGAACAGTGGCACCGCCAATAATGGAAACGACTGTACGCTAGTGGCGACACGCTGCGCTACCACCGACACCGGGATGCCGTCCAAGCCAATCACCAGCATCGCTGAACCCAGCATGGCAAAGCCAATTGGCACACCGACGATTAACAGCGCAACAAATACACAAAGCAAAAGGGTCAACATGAAATGAATATCACTTATGGATTAAGTCTGAGCCATATCAATGACCGTTTCTGTCGCATTTTGAAATACGACCTCAGGGCCTTCGTCGATCAAAATGATCGCGCCATGTAACAGTGTAAGTGCGAAGCCAATGGGCATCGAGACAAAAATCCAACCCATCGAATAACCAAGCATGGGCGTATTGCTACCCCACACATTAAGCGTATACGACACACCTGCGTAAACCGCTGCCACCAAAATCACAGCGCCCGCTGCGCAAGCCAGCATGCCAACCCATCTGCGCGTTTGAGGCTTTAGTCGCAAAATCAACACATCGATACGAATGTGCATGCGAGACCGTAGGGCAGACGGGATGCCGAACATCACAGACCAGACAAAGAGAGTCACGACGAAATCTTCAGACCAGGTGAGTGGATCATTGAAGACGTAGCGCAGAATCACACCAAGCCCTAGCAGGATGGCGATAATCGCCACCGTCCACATCACCAAGACGTCTTCAAGCCAGGCCAAGCCCTTGCCTAGGCGTTTGACTGTTTGAAACATGACTGCCCTTACTTGGCAGCGCGCAGCTGATCGATCTCAGCGCGTACGCGCTTCCAGTTCTCGGTTCCCCAGCGGGCTTCAAGTTTTGGATAGACAGCTTGCATCTTTGCAGCAAAGGCATCACGATCGGGATCGGCAATAATTTTGGTTTTACCCGATTTACGAATATCTTCAAGCATCGACACTTCAAGCGCTTGCTGCTTCTGGGTGTTGATGGCAGACGCCGCCTCAGCTTCGTCGAGCAACAGCTTTTGCAACTCTGGTTTGAGTTTAGCCATACTCGCTTTGTTGATCAACAATGTATTGTTCTGAAGCATATGACGCGTCATTGACAGAACGCCTTGCACTTCGTAGAACTTACGCGAATAAATGGTGGGGATCGGGTTTTCTTGACCATCAACCGTTTTTTGCTGCAGCGCGGTATACACCTCACCAAAAGGAATAGGCGTCGGCGCAGCACCAAACCCGCGCACCATCTCAACCCAGATAGGCGACTCAGGCACACGCACTTTTAAACCCGCCATATCTTCGGGCTTACGCACCTCTTTGCTGGTAAACGTAAAGTTGCGCCAGCCCCAGTACCAAATCTTCGTCAGAGGCACGATATTGTGCTTGTCTTTCAGCTCAGTCCAGATCGGTTCCATCGCCGCGCCACGGATCACAGCTTCGGCTTCTTTCCAATCTTTCCACAAGAATGGAGCGCTAGGCATTTCAAAAGCCGGCACCATAATGTTTAACGTTGGCATTGAGGGTGTCGAAATATCAAGCGCGCCTGATTTAAGCTGCTGCAGCAAATCCACCTCTTTGCCAAGCTGCTCAGACGGGAAAACTCGAATATTCAACTGGCCATTCGATTTTTTATTGACGTTATTGGCAAACTCTTGGTACAGATCGTAAGCGACCTCACCTGGGCTATTGGCATGGCCAAAGCGCAAAGTGACTTGGGCTGCGGCGGCTAGCGACAGTGTTGTCAAAGCAGCAGCCACGGCGAATTTTGTAAATGAGCGAGCGATTGTCATAGTTTGTCTCTGCCACGATAGTTTGAATTGAACGTGAACGTGAACGTGAGTGGTCATTGCCACTCAGTATTTTTTTGCTGATCCACTGTACTACAAGCCATTCAGATGACGCAAACTATATTTATCGCTTGCGTTTTGCGCCATCTGGCGTCCTCTGGCGACGTATGCCATTAAGCTGCCATTGACCTTATTTCAATATTTCAATCCTAGCGCCAAAGCGATCGATATTTTGCTCAAAAATTTCTCCAACCGCTAGGCAACTGTTAGCTGAAACTAATCGCATCTATGCCGGCCTAACCTTTATTCAAAAACGTGCAGTTGAGTACGATTGCGACCAATAAACTCCCAATCGTAAGTCACCCCTAGCCCTGGCCCAGTCGGCACAGACACACAGCCATCCGCACCCACGCATTCAAGTTGATCGGTGTAACCGCAGGTATAAATCGGCGCTAGCGCATTCGGGCAGTCGGGCCCCACTAACGCAACTTCGTAATAGTTTGTGTTGCGCATTGCTGCCATTAAATGTCGATGCGCGGGCCCACTTGCGTGAACCTCGCAATCCAGCCCTAGCGACTCAGCCATGTGCGCGATCTTGAGCGAACCCGTAATCCCCATGTCGTATTCTGGATCGACTCGCAAAAAGTCAGTACCGCCTGCCAACACAAAGTCAGCTTTTGGCTCAACACCTCGAACATGCTCGGTCATCAACAACGGTGTCTTGAGCATTTCGCGAAGACGTTTGTGTGCAAAGGCAGAAACGCCCCCGTCTCGATAAGGATCTTCGTACCAAAAGTAGTTGCCCTCATCGCACGCGCGCCCTACATACAACGCATCGGCAAAGGTTCTAAGTTCACAGGCGGGGTCGAGCATCAAGGTCATGCGATCGCCTACGTGTTTGGCCAAATGCAACACGTTGGCCGCCTCTTCACGTGCGTCGCCATCGTTCCAGCCATGCACTTTGAAGGCCCGATAACCTAACGCATGGCAATGCTCGGCAAAATCAACGAAGGCCTCTTTGCAATCAAGCCCGCCATTGCGATCAGCATGATAGGTGCTTGCGTACGCCGGCAAGCGCTTGCGATAGCCTCCAAGTAGCTCAGTCACCGACGCGCCATAGTGACGCCCAGCCCAGTCCCACAGGGCGATATCTAAGCACCCATGACCCATATGATCAAACTGCCGAATGTCGCGTTTAAGATCTTCGTAGATAGCGATTCGCTCGCGGGCGTCTTTGCCTATGATCCGAGGGCAAAGCATCAGTAACTGACCAAGGCTCGAGCGCGTCGCCACCCACTGAGCAACGTATTCACCCCGCCCGCCATCCGCAGTCTGGATCACAATGGCAAACTTCGAAAGACGAACCGTCGAGCCTCGCTTGAACGTGACAGACTGCGCCATCCCCTGACGCGACAGGTTGTGGGCATCAAATTCAAACTCATGCACTTCAACGCGTGTAATGAGGCTCATCTCTGGTCCTTTTTATGTTCGATTGACTATGTTATCGCTTACAAAAACTCAACGTGGCTTTGTTTCGACAGAATTTTCAAAGCGGGTCGGCATTCTATTGTTTCAGCTTCGGCTAGGTCTGCGTACTTTTAAACGCCGTAAATGGCACAAACAGCAGCTTGAACTGAGCCCATACCAAACACTTAAATACCAAACTTGATGAAACGACCATATCAACGTAAAATGAACAAAAATGTTCACTTTATGTAAATTAAAATGCTAATCAAGACACTCATCCAACAGTTAGATAAGTGGGATAGCCACGGCATTTGGGCGTTCACCTCTTCAACTTTGCACAGATTGTTTCCCGAGCAGGCACGCACGCGCCTTAAAGCCTTGGCTCAGCACCAGAAAGCAGGGCTTATTACTCACGTCGCGCGTGGCCTCTATGTCAATCCACGAGCGCGCTCCTTGCCAGGCGATGTCCTGACCGCCCTCGTACAATTTTTACGCCCTTGGGATTTCAAATATTTGAGCCTGGAGTCTGCCTTGTCTGAGGCCGGTGTCATTTCCCAAATCCCGTCACGACTCACGCTGATGACAACCGGCCGAACCCAGACCTTTGCGACGCCGTACGGAATAATCGAGTTTGTGCATACCGCTCAAAAACCAGAAGATTTACGCCATCAAGTTGTTTGGGATAATCGGAAGGGCTTTCCGGTTGCCACCACCAAGCGCGCGCTTGGTGACCTCAAACACGTGAGACGCAACCTTGACCTGGTCATTATTGACGACGCCCCCAATGTTTCGAACTAAGGCCGATTTGTTAGCGCTTGCCAGTCGTTACGCCAACGAGCGCCGAGTGCCTTTTAGCACCATCATCAAAGAGATTCTGCACTACGAAATCCTGTACGCGATGGCTCAAAGCGAGGCACTCAGTCAACTAACCTTTCAGGGTGGTACCGCGCTGCGCCTCTGTTATCGGGGAACTCGTTATTCTGAAGATCTTGACTTCGCTTGCTCTGAAGACTTTCACACCGATGCAATGAAACCTTTTGCCGAACTACTACAAAAGGAAATCGCCGCGGCGTACGACCTCGACGTCGAAATTAAAAAGCCTAAATTTACCGGTCAACGAACTGCTGGGGTGAGCGTTGCACGCTGGAGTGCAAAAATCCTAGTCCCGCAAACTGACCCAAGCGTGCCACAGAATCAAGTCATCAACATTGAAGTCGCGAACGTGCCCGCTTACGAACCCGATCTTGTGGCGGTCAATGCAAACTATCCGCACTTACCCGCCCCTCTGCAGCAAATGATCATTGCGACTGAGACACCAACTGAAATTTTGGCCGACAAAATCGTCGCGCTGGGGGCTCGCCCGTATTTAAAGGCACGCGACGTGTGGGACATCAAATTTTTGCTTGATCGCCAAACCGTTCCTAACTTTAAGCTGGTTCAAAAAAAGCTATCGGACTACGGATGGACTGCTGAGGCGTTCAAATCGCAAATGAGTGAAAAAATTAAATTGTTAGCGCAGCCAGATACTGCCAATCACTTCTACACCGAAATGAGCCGGTTTGTAGATGCAACCGTTTTGCCTCAGCTTAAAAACCGTTCAATGGCAAATATGTTTTTACGAAAATCAATAGAGCTTGGTGAACAAACCATTGCAACAAACTTTAATTAGCAACATGTGTGAGTAGGCCGCGTATCTCATTATGCACAGACCTAACCCGCTACAACCGCCTTTTCGCCTTGAGCAAAGCATTTTGCTGGGTGATGCTGATTTTTCGGGGCCCCACTTCAATCTCGATCGTATCTCCTGCCTTGAGGATGCCAGTCTGCGTCACGCTAAGATACCAACCGCTGCGTGCCGTGCGCACCATTAGGGCGGCAGCCTCTTGAAAACCAATCTTCTGATTAAACTTAAAACACGGTTTACGAAGCTCTTGCACCACACATTCGAGCTCGCCCATACGCCAGATATCACCGACAAAAACCTCGCTTTCAAGTACGCCTTCTGTTGTTAAGTTCTCGCCAAAAAAACCGTGCGACAAAGGGACAAGATCGCTGGCTTGTTCGGTGAGCGTGTCTTCCCAGAAGGCATAGTGTTCGACTGGATAAACGTACAAGGCTTTTTCTGGGCCGCCATGCACCGTACGATCGGCCTGCTCATCGCCCTCTAACCCTAGAGCCCCAACATAAAGCGAAGTGGGTTCAGCCCGTTGACTAACCGGCTGTTTGTCAATCGCACTGTTGACGCGGCGGCCAGGCCCATCACCCTCAATATGGAGCTTTGCGATCTTGCCAGTTGAAATTGTGACGATATGCATCCGTGCATCCATTTGGAACGAAGTTTTCATTCTGAAAACTCATGTAAAAAAATTACGCAAAAAAACATGCCAGATTCTGCACACCTTTGGCTGTAAACCCAAGATTACACGACTCCCAATGTTATGAAACCTTTTGCGAAATCTCTTGCAAAAATAAGGTCGTTGGCTAAGATGGCGCTTTGACGTCTTTGCTGCCTAAGCATGAAAACTCTACTTCAAACGTTCACCAATGTGCGCCGCGATGAGCTAGCGCAAACTTTGGTGGCGGCACTCTTCTTTTTTTGTGTCTTGACCGCGCTCATGGTGGTACGCCCCGCCCGTGAGGCACTTGGTATGCAGCGCGGCATCGAAGCGATTCGTTGGTTGTTTATTGCGACCGTGGTGGTCACGCTTGCCATGAATCCGTTATTCGGTTTCTTAGTGAGTCGCTTCAGACGAATGGTTTTCATTTCTGCGACCTACTTGTTCTTTGCGTTTGGCTTGGTCGTGTTCTATTTTTTACTGGTTGTCGCGCCTAGCGCCATTGGCGAAACCTCCGGTCAAGTATTTTATGTTTGGTTCAGTGTCTTCAATCTGTTTGCCACGATGCTCTTTTGGGCACTCATGGCCGATCGTTTTACGCTTGAACAAAGTCAGCGCCTCTTTGGCGCCATCGCACTGGGCGGCACACTCGGGGCAATCTTTGGCCCTTGGCTGGCAAGCGTTTTAGCCAAACCTCTTGGCACGGCTGCGTTGCTTTTGATTTCGGCCGCCTTTTTAGTCTTAGCCGTCATCGCAGCCTGGCGGTTTAGCCGTTTGCAGCCTGCGGCAGGATCTCAGCCCAACAGCGATCACGAGGTGATTGGTGGCAATGCCTTTGAAGGCTTACTCGCAGTGTTGCGCTCGCCCTATCTTCTAGGTACCGCTGCCTATGTCTTAATCGTCGCAGTGATTGCCACCTTCATTTATTTCACACGATTACAAATGGTCGCGGCCCTGGGCATTGACACCGACACTCGAACAGCAGCCTTTGCGCGCATCGATCTCATCACACAAATCGCCACCTTTGTCTTGCAAGCGTTGATTACTGGCCACCTAATGAAGCGACTCGGCGTTGCCTTCACCTTGGCGCTCTTGCCCATCACGGTTGCTCTGGGCTTTATTGGTTTAGCCATCGTCGGCTCACTCACCGCCTTAATCGTTCTAGACGCAAGCTTCAGAGCGGTGCAGCGCGGCGTGATGCGCCCCGCCCGAGAAACCCTCTTTACAGTGGTGCCACGCTGCGACCGTTACAAGGCAAAGGCGTTTATTGACACCTTTGTGTATCGTGGCGGCGATGTGATCGGTGCTCAAACAGAAGGCTTGCTCAGCAAGCTGGGAATGGGGTTGGCAGGCTTGGCCGTTGTGGTCGTTCCGCTTTCAATTATCTGGATTGCACTCGGCCTTTGGCTTGGGGTCGCTCAACATAAATTTCAAGGAAACTCAAAATGACAACACGTCGCGACTTACTTGGTGTGGCCCTGGGCACCGCCGGCTTACTTTCGGTTGGTTCAGCGTTGGCGCAAGCGGCTGTAGCCAAGCCAGCTGCGCCACTTTTAATGCGTGCCATCCCTAAAACGGGTGAAAAGCTTCCCTTGATCGGCCTGGGAAGCTCGGCGACCTTTGCGCAGGTTGCACGCAGTGAAGATCACGCAGCCTTAAAGTCAGTCTTTGAAAAAATGATTGAACTGGGCGGCACGTTGTTTGACACGGCACCAAGCTATGGCGCCTCTGAAGAGGTGTCAGGTCGTATTGCGCAAGAGCTCAACATACAAAAAAAGTTGTTTTGGGCAACCAAACTGAATGTCGCAAGAGGCGGCGTCGCCGATGCCGCTGCGGCACGCGAGCAACTTGAAACTTCGTTTAAACGTATTGGTAAGCCAGTGATCGATCTAATCCAGATTCACAACATGGGCGATATCAAAACGCAGCTACCCATCCTAAAAGAATTCAAGCAACAAGGTCGCATCCGTTATTTAGGCGTCACCACCACGTTTGAAAACCAATACGCAGAGCTTATTTCCACCATGCGTAATGAGTCTCTGGATTTTATCGGTACCGATTACGCAATCGACGGACGCTACGCCGAAGAGGTGATTTTGCCCCTCGCCCAAGAACGCGGCATTGCCGTGCTTTGCTATGCCCCGTTTGGCCGCACACGGCTATGGAGCCGTGTCGCAGGCCGTACGGTGCCCGAGTGGGCGCGTGAATTTGATGCGACGACCTGGGCGCAATTCTTTTTAAAATATGTCGCTAGCCACCCTGCGATCACGGTTGTGACCCCTGCGACCAGTCGCCCAGCCAACATGATCGATAACATGGGGGCTGCAACAGGGCGGCTACCTGATGCGGCCCAGCGTAAAAGGATGGTCGAATTGATTGATGGTTTACCAAAAGCCTAGCGACTCAGTTACCTAAATCGTTGATCGGAACTCGTCTAAGGGGGGCAAAAGGCATCTCTGAGGCCTGCCCCGCGCGAGACAGAGATCGTCTGTCGGTGGGTAGCAGGCCAAGCTGCCCGAGTGTAAACATCGAAACAAAGCTATATTAAGACACGAGATAATTCAAGGAGAACTCGCTATGCGTATGAACAACCTAAAAAAACTATGGCGCGAAGGTAAAACAACGGTCGGTGCCTGGCTTTCGATCCCAAGCGGTTTTTCGGCAGAAGTCATGGCCCATACTGGTGTCGACTGGCTTTGCGTAGACATGCAACACGGCTGTATTGATTACTCAGACGTCGTGCCAATGCTTACCGCAATTTCAACCACCAATGTCACCCCCCTAGTTCGTGTGCCATGGAACGAACCCTCAATGATCATGAAGGTGTTGGATGCAGGCGCCTACGGCGTGATCGTGCCGATGGTCAGCAATCGTGAAGAAGCTGAGCGTGCAGTTGCCGCTTGCCGCTATCCACCAACGGGCATGCGTAGCAACGGCCCAAACCGTGCATTTATGTACAGTGGCGCTGACTACCAAAAACATTCTGATAAAGAAATGCTCTGTATCGTCATGATCGAAACCCCCGAGGGCATCGAGAAGATGGAAGAAATCATTTCAACTCCAGGCCTGGATGGCGCCTACATCGGACCAACCGATTTGGCCTTGGCGTTGGGCTTGCCCCCGGTGATGGACAACGACGAGCCCTTGCACGTAGCAACGGTCAATCGCATGCTTGAACTGTGTAAAAAGCATAAGGTTGTGGCGGGCATGCACACCGGCAGTTCAAAGTATTCGCAACGCTATATTGACCAAGGCTTTCAAATGGTCATGCTGGTCAATGATCGCTCAGCCATGTCGGCGTGGGTAAAAGCTGAAGTGGGTCGTTTAACCGGTTGGACACCTGCTGTGCCTAATGCACCAGCTGGCAATACTGGTTATTAAGTGCATTGCGTTGGCTAGGATGGGGCCTCTGAAAAGACCTCAAGCATTTACAACAATGTTTGAGGTCTTTTTTTTTAACACGCTTGGTCTAGCTAACACTCACGGCTCAAGCCGCAGCCACCAGCGGCCGGGGTATTCGAGCGTCGGCAGCGGCTTCTCTGACGACTGAATCGTCTACTTAGCAGACTTCTTGGCGACTTTCTTGGCAGCTTTTTTAGGCTTCTTGGCAGCCTTCAAGCTCGCCTCGTACTCAGCAAACACTTTCACAGCAATCAACATGGCTTCGCGAATTTTAGGAGCGCCGATGTAACCCATCAGTTGCAGCAGCACTTCGCTAATCTCTTCTTGTGTCCAGCCTTGCTTCAATGCAAAGATCATGTGAATGTGCAGTTCGGCTTCTTGGCCTGTGCAGGCATCCGAGATCATGACCACGAGTGCGCGTGTTTTTAAATCAAGGCCTGGGCGAGCCCACAAGGCACCAAACACCGAGGTTGTTGCCACCTTGATGAAGTTGGTCATCAAGGGATCGCCATACGTTACCGTGTTTGATTTTTTGAAGCTTGCCTCACCGTGCAAAGTGCGGCGAATTTCCATTCCTTTCTGGTACAGATCGTCGTTATTCATGTTTGTCTTCCTTGATTGTGTTGTTGTTAATTTAGAAACGTCTTAATTCGTTAAGTTACCAGAGCTACTAATCGGTACTCGCAGTGCGAGGCCAAATCATCCCACCAACTAGCAAAATTGACTATCCAACCATTGCATGCGATAAACCATCGCCTCGTTCGGCGAGTACGTTAAACAAAAAATCAATTTGCTGCAGCTAAACCGCCGTCAATCGTAATATAAATACCGGTTGTATAAGACGAGCGCTCTGAGGCCACAAAGGCAACCGTGTAAGAAATCTCTTCAGGTGTCGCCGGACGACCAAAGGCCATCCCGGATACCATGTCAGTCCAGCGATTTTCGTCGCCATACGTGGCAAGAGCACGCTGCTTGTAAAGCTTAGTCAAACGCTCAGTCGCAACTGGGCCAGGGCTGACACCCACCACGCGAATACCATCTTTATGTGAGCTACCACCCAAGGCACGCGTAAAAGCCATCAAACCAGCGTTGGCGGTTGAGCCGGCAATATAAGATGAAGTCAGGCGCTCGCCTGCAGCACCCAAAATATTGACGATCACACCTTCGTGACGCGCTTTCATCTTGCGGTAAATTTCACGGCAAAGATTGATGTAGCCAAAGACTTTCAAATCCCACGCGGTGCGCCAGGTATCTTCGTCGACAGTCAACAAATCCCCACCAGGGATCGCGCCCGCGTTGTTCACCAAGATATCAAGTTCGCCCGCCCAATCGCTGACTGCCTTAGCCGACCCTTTTGCGCTCAGGTCAGCCGACAAGTAGTCAACTTTTACGCCGGTGGCTGCTTTGATCTCGGCAGCTAATTCTTTTAAGGCGGCGCCATCACGCGACACCAACAGAACCTCGCATCCCTCTTGCGCCAACACCATTGCGCACGACTTACCAATCCCTTTCGAGGCACCGGTCACGAGAGCGCGTTTACCCTTGAGTTTTAAATCCACTGATATCTCCTGATTGTTTTAATCACTTGTAAAACCGATTTTTTGAAATTTGATAATAATGGCCTAACAAGCATGGTACAGAATTGTGCAACAGAGTTTTTGAAATCTAATAATTATTACCTAGCAAGCATGGTACAGAAATTATGAAACAGAGTGTTTGAAATCTGATAATCATTACCTAACAAACATGGTAACGAAAATTAGCGCTTTGCGTCAGCTGAGCCCGCAAGCATCTGCCAGAGGGCATCCGACCGATCGCGTTTGGCTAAGGCCCAGATGGGCTGAAGACGATCAACTTGCTGGGCCGCTTTGACATCTTCGATCGCGACAATACGGCTCGCAATCTTCCAAACCCCTTGTCGGCACTCCATGCGGTCAACGTAGCGACACAGGAGCTCAACCACAACCTTCTTGCCCTCTTGCAAAGGTTCGTCACCCAGCCATAACTTGATCGTTTCAAGAGCCTCATGGCCGTAACGCTGATACGCGACGCAGTAGGTTTCAGCCACTGCGACGTTGTCGCTTAAAAAATCGATCTTGCAATTTCCGATGAAATGCATCGACTGCTCAATCGTTTGGTGACGGCGTTCAAGCCATTCCATAAACCCGTCAACGTTACCCTTATAACCGCCATGATCGTCATAGGCGTCTGGGTGGTAGGCTTCGCGTACTAAATTCCATTCGCGACGATCGACACCCCGACAGTACGATACCAAGTTGTCTTTGATGCGTTCTTTATTTAGAAGTTGCTTTAAACCGTCTGCAGTCACCGAGTCCATTGTTCTTATCCTTCATTCTGGTTGCTAAGCATTGCACGCAAGCGCGTGCGCAGTACTTCTTTTTGGATTTTTCCGGTTGGTGTCATGGGCAAGGCCTCAACAAAATAGCACTCGACCGGGATCTTAAAGCTTGCAATCTTACCTTTACAGTGCGCGATCACCTGCTGTGCCTGCTTGGGCCCAGACGTTGCGCTAACAATAAAGGCAACAGGCACCTCAGACAAGCGTGCATCTTGCTTACCGACCACCGCCACATACTCAACGCCTGGCAGTGTTGCAATCAAACCTTCAATTTCAGCGGGCGAAACATTTTCGCCGCCGACTTTCAACATATCCTTTAGCCTGACCACAAAGCGTACGTGACCGTCGGCGCGCAAAATTCCGGCATCCCCACTTTTGTACCAACCTTCTGAATCGAACACTTGTTCGGTCGCCTCGGGTTGATTGTGATACCCGATCATGCGACTGTACGAACGTACTTGTATTTCACCAACCTCTCCCATTGCGACCGGCTGTTGGGTGTCGGGATTGATGACCCGCAACTCGACGCCTGGCAAAGGATAGCCGCTGGCGGCACAGCGTTGTTCAAGATTCGCATTTTGTGGAGTTAAGGTCACGCCACCCCACAATTCAGTGACGCCATAACCCGATAAAGTAGGGCAGACTTTAGTTTGCGCAGCTTGAGCAAGCTCAATCGTTGAGTCGGCTCCAACAGTCAAGGTACCAAAACGCAGACTGCTAATGTCAGACGGCCTTTTTACCAAGGCCAGCATAAAGTCATTGAAGTGTGCATCAAAGCCATGCACCACCGTGACCCGATGCCTGGCGATCAACTCAAGTGCCTGGTCAACTTGAAAACCGCTCATGATGATCTGTGCACCGCCACACATAAACGACATGATCATCGAATAGCTGATCGCATACACATGAAACAGTGGTAAGTAGGTCAGTTGGACATCGCTTGCCTGTAACTGCATCGCCTCAGCACGATCAAAGCATAAGCGCATGCCGTTGTGGCTTAGCAGGACCCCCTTCGGATTGCCTGTGGTGCCCGAGGTGTAAACGATTAGGGCGGTATCGGTTGGCATTGGCTTCACGGCCGCAAACTGCTGCGCGCAGGAATCTTCGTGACTCTGCTGATTGCTTGTCCTGCTTGTCCTGCTTGTATTGCTTGTATTGCTTGTATTGCTTGTATTGCTCTGGTCCAAAAAATTAGCACTACGCAACACACCAAGGCCGGTGAAGTGCTCCCAACTCAGGGCCCCCGGAATCTCTGAGTCACCCATCATTACCACGCGCCTCAAGCTTGGCACAGCGTCTGAAGTCAGCAAGCCTTGCGCATCGGTGGACATTTGCCCCAACGCCTCAAGCAAGATCGCGTCAAAATTAACGGGCCCACTCTTCCCCGCAGAAATCAATAACACGCTACCCGAATTCTTTAGTGTAAAAGCCAAGTCTTGTGTGCGATAGCGGGTGTTGAGCGGTACCGCCACGGCACCAATTTTGATCACAGCAAACAACAGGCATTCGAGCATTGCACTGTTGGTCAGCCATAGCGCAACGCGGTCACCCTTTTTGACGCCTAACGTTTGCAACGCGCGCGCAAGCAGAGCGACCTCTTGTTCGACCTCTTGATAGCTCCAACTCTTGTCTTCAAAGGTGAAGGCCTGACGCGTGCCCCAACGCTGTGCTGCTTGCGCAGGCAAGTCTCCAATCAAGTCACAATAAATCAATTGTGCCGTCATATCATCCAAAGTTATCTTTTTTCGTTTGATTCAATACCGCGGACCTACCACGTCACAAAACGTTGCTGTCACAGCGACTCAGTTCGACCGCAATCATAGTTAAATATTTCCACTAAACCTGACCGAGATCAAGGCATCTTGTGATTGCACGAAATGGTGCGCCGCCGCAATTGCCGTGCAGTCAAGGCGGTGGCGCAATTTCAACGCTTCAAATTACGACCTCTCAGGCGAGAAACTGTAGACTTGTTACAGTGAGGCCTGCCCGTCACCACGTTGTCAATGACCTATGTCGCTTTCAGATTTCAGTTCGATCCGCGCTCGCCTTGAAGGCGCGAACCCAGTCCCCTTAGCCATGGCGCTCATTCACATGACGGGCGATCTGTCACTGCTCGAGCACATCACGCCGCATATTCGCGGCGCCTGGGAACATCTTGAATCCATCCCACCTGAGCTCGCGGGCGATATACGCGATCGTATGGCTGCCTGTATGGTTGAGATGAGCAAAGGTGGCACGCCAAGCATGGCGCAGCCCTCAAGCCAAGTCATACAAAAAATGATGAGTGCAGCGGTTGGTGAACAAGTTTCTGAAGCCTACGTACCCATGTTGCTTGAGCAAGTCGGCCTACAGGTTAGCGATCAACACATGTTAGACCGTGCACTTCCCGTTGACCCAACTGCACGCACTGACACTGACTCCGGTGAACAAATTCACTCAACCGGTCGAACTCACCCAGAATCGACAGCGCAATCGGTGACCAACGATGTCACTCATCATGCAAGCCGAAACAACCAGCAGTCGAGCCCCAAAACAAACGCCCTGCACGTCGTCATCATCGGCGCCGGCGCCTCGGGCCTGTGCGCAGCCATCCAGCTTGGCAAACTTGGCATCCCCTACACTATCTTTGAAAAAAACGCCGAGGTCGGTGGCACTTGGTACGAAAACCGCTATCCAGGCTGTGCGGTGGATACACCCAATCATTTTTATCAATTTTCGTTTGAGCCCAACAACAACTGGCCAAACTACTTTTCACAACGCGACGCGATTCAAGCGTATCTAGAGCACTGCGCTGATAAGTATGAAGTGCGCCAACACATTCGCTTTAATACCGAAGTGTCGTCAGCTGTGTTTGATGAAGCGACGCAAACCTGGTCAATTCAGGCAATCAAGAAGGCGTCCCAGCTGCCATTTAATCAGGCAACTCAACAGACTGCTGCTCACGACGGTCATCAGAAGGCCAGTCAGACAACTATCGAGACCACTGCTCAAGACACTCATCAGATCACGATCCAGACAGTTGACGATACAGATCGCGTCGTGTGCATCCAAGGCAACGCCGTGATCTGTGCCGTAGGACAACTCAACCGTCCAGCGATCCCAAAACTGCCAGGCCTTGAACACTACCAAGGGCAAGTCGTTCATACTGCTCAATGGCCTAAGCACCTTGACGTGAAGGGTAAAAAAGTTGCCTTGATTGGTACCGGCGCCAGCGCTGTTCAAGTGGGCCCCGCCATTGCCGCACAAGTTGAGTCGCTTGCTGTTTTACAACGCTCGGGCAGTTGGGTGGTTCGCAGGCCCAACATCGATGGCGTCGTCAGTGAGGATACCAAGTGGGTATTGAACAATGTGCCCTTTTACGCACCCTGGTATCGGTTTCAATTGTTTTGGGCTTTTGGTGATGGCTTGTTTGAAGCACTCAAAATCGATCCGACCTGGCAAGGCGGCTCTGACTCGATCAGCGCTTTCAATGCGCGTCTGCGCGAAAGCATGATGAAACACATTCGTCGTGAACTGGTTGGTCGTGATGATTTACTTAAAAAAGTCGTGCCTGATTTTCCGCCGTTTGGTAAACGCGTGCTCGGTGACGCAGGTTGGTACAGCATGCTCAAGCGTGACAACGTTCGGCTTGAAACAAGTGCGATTAAACAGGTGCACGCCAAGTCTGTTGAACTTGACGATGGCACCTTGATCGAGGCCGACATTCTTGTGATGGCCACCGGTTTTCAAGCGGGACGCATGCTATGGCCAATGGATATTCAAGGTCGCGGTGGTGTCACGATCAGACAAAAATGGGGCGACGATGACCCTAGAGCGTTCTTAGGAATCACCACACCAGAGTTTCCGAATTTTTTTATGATGTACGGGCCCAATACCAATATTGGTCACGGCGGCAGTGCCCTCTTTTTGGCCGAATGCCAAACCCGATACTTCATGGGCTTGATTCAGGCGTTACGCGACCAAGCAATCCGTTCAGTTGAGTGTCGCCAAGACGTACACGATCGCTATAACCAAGAGATTGATAGTCTGCTCGGGCAACTTTCCTGGAGTCATCCTTCAGTCTCGACCTGGTACAAAAACGCAAAGGGTCGCATTGTCACCAACCAACCCTGGAGCCTACTCGACTATTGGCGCTTAACCTATGAAGCCAAGCTATCGGATTACCATCTGGTCAGTTAGTTGTATGCTCCTGCCTATTCAAAACGCCTAAGGTTAAAAAATGCTGTCATATTGGATGCAAACCGTTGAAAACAAAACGGTGCTCGAGCAACGCACAATCGATATCCCCACGCCAGGCCCGAAACAGATTTTGGTGCGTTTGCACGCCGCTAGCCTAAATCGCGGTGAGTTTGTGATTGGTCACGGCTTGCATAAAAGCGGTCAAGCTAATCCCGTCGGCATGGAAGGCGCAGGCGTTGTCAGCGCACTAGGTAGTGAGGTCAAAGGCATCGCTGTGGGCGACAAAGTGATGGGCCGCTGCCGCGGCGCGTTCGCTGAATATGCCTGTATGGATGCCGTTGAGGCCCTCCCAGTGCCTGCTAACTTAAGCTTTGAACAAGCGGCTAGCGTGCCTCTCACCTTTTTAGTTGTGCACGATATGCTGTCGCTGCAAGGCAAACTCAAAGCCAATGAGTGGCTGCTGATTCATGGCGTGTCGTCGGGCGTTGGCGTCGCCGCCCTACAAACTGCGAAAGCCATGGGTGCCAAAGTCATTGGCACTTCGGGCTCACCCGAAAAACTTGCACGCTTAAAAGAGCACGGCTTAGACTTACCCTTGTGCTTGCGCGGTTCAGGCTTTGAAGGCCCCGTGATGGAAGCCACTGGTGGCAAGGGTGCCAACTTAGTCGTGGATACAGTAGGCGGCTCGGTATTTGCAGAAAGCATTCGCTGTATGGCGTTTGAAGCGCGCTTTGCGATGGTGGGCTATGTGGATGGCGTACTGTCGGCCGAGCTTGATCTGTTAGCCCTGCATTCAAAACGCTTGCGCTTGTTTGGCGTATCAAACAAGTTGCGTTCAGCCGAACAACGCGCTGAATTTTTGCCTGAATTCAAAGCCGAAGTGTTACCCGCGATTGCAGATGGCCGCATCAGACCCTTAGTGGATCATGTCTTCGCGTTTGAGCAACTGGCGCAAGCCAAAGAGATGATGGAAACAAACAAGCATGTTGGCAAAATCGTTTTACGCATGCCTGTTTAGTGTTTGCTTGCTTGGGCTGAGCACCATGACGCAACCGGTTAGCGCACAGCTTAGGCCCGAGCTTGCCCCGCCCGAAGTCATGATGTTGGGCGACTCGATCACTGAAGCAGGGCCTTGGCAGGCGCTGTTTCCAAACATACGCATCTTGAATCGAGGGGTTCCAGGCCACACCACCTACGATTTGTGGCGCGAGCTGAAAGCAACCGTGGCGTTACGACCAGCCAAAGTATTTTTGATGATCGGCATCAATGATTTGCTGAGGCGCGCAACGGTTGAGCAAACGTTTAAGCAGTACACCTTGATCGTTGATGAGCTACAAAAAAATAAAATCACGGTTGTGATGCAAGCCACGCTTGAATGCTCGCGCCCTCAGTGCGGTGGCGCCATCGAGTCTGTCAGATCATTAAATCAAAAGCTTCAAGCCTTTGCCGTCGCCCGCAATATCCAATGGCTGGATTTGAATCCGGGTTTGACGAACGACGCGCAAGGTCTGTTGCCGAAGTACACCTGGGATGGCTTGCATCTTTCAAAGGCTGCTTATCTGTACTGGGCTGAAAGGCTTAAAAGCTTGATTCAGTGAGGTCGCGACTCGTCAACGATATAAGGACCTACACATCCATGTATTTTGTTATCTTTTAATTAAAATTGCATGGTTAATTCAAGATGCAATTCTGGGTTGGGGTGATATACCGCACTACAACCATTGATCAGGCGCGCTAAGTAAAAAATCAGCAATCGGGATACCGCCAGTACCAACCACTAAAGGCTTACTGGCCTTGTAGCTGTGTGCGAATTTATTTAGCCCCGCCAAAGCCCCCTTAGAGCGACCGCTTTTGACCTCAATCGCCGTTACCTTGTCGCCCTGACTCAAAACAAAATCGACCTCATCGCTGCGCTCGCGCCAGTATTGCAGCTCAACACCTGAAGACTTGTAATTGTGTAGGTGTGCACCAACGGCAGATTCAACGAGCCGCCCCCAAAGCTCTCGATCATTCATCGCTGCGTCATGAGTCATCCCCAGCTGCGCGCTGATGAAGGCAGAATTTAAAGCTTGTAACTTAGGGCTTGAGGCTCGACTGCGTGCTTGATCACCGGCAAACTTTTCGATACCGGTCAACATCCAAGCGCCACCTAGCAAGGTCAGATAGTTTGAGAGCGTCGTGGTGTTGCCCGCATCTTGCAGTTGCCCGATCATTTTCTGATATGACAAAATCTGACCCGAGTAATGGCATCCTAAAACAAACAGTCTGCGCAACAACGCGGGCTTGTCGATGCGACTTAACTGTAAGACGTCTCGCGTGAGCGTGGGCTCAATAATCGAGTCAAGCACATAGTCGCGCCACCGGGCCTCATCTGCAATCAAAGAGGCCGCGCCTGGATAGCCACCAAAGTAGATGAACTGCTCAAGACTCCAACCAAAAGCATCGCGCATTTCGGCGAACGACCAGTGCGGCACGCGGATCAATTCAAAACGGCCGGCGAGGCTTTCGCTGACCCCTTGTTGCATTAAGAACTGAGATGAGCCCAACAAGACTACGCGTAACGGATGAGGCGACGCGGCCTGAAAGCTATCTTCATCCCAAAGCATTTTGATCACTTCAGACCAGCGCTGAACCTTATGCACTTCATCTAGCACCAAGACGCAGGGTTGGTTTTGACTGACTCTGCGAGCGATATCCCATTGCTGCTGTACCCATCCGGCATCGGGGCTGCTTGGCAGATCGGCCGAAGCGTAGTGACCGACACCATCAAAACTAGCAATCGCTTGTTTTGCAAGCGTGGTTTTGCCCACCTGGCGTGGACCAGACAAAATCTGCATGAACCGGCGGGGTTCTTGCAGGCGTTTACATAGCGTGGGATACTGCAAACGGTTGAACATTACAAATTACTCAGTATGTTGAGTAATTTTACACGGCATATTGAGTAATTTGTAATTTAATAATAAAAACCGACTGTGCCTACAGCGGCAAGGTCCAATAAATTCTTTATTTATTAGTGCCTTACGTGAGCCCAGTCGCCATATCAACCCAAAACACCGCGTCTTGGGACGCCATATTGTTAGGGCGCAATTACCCAACCGCACTTCTCGGCGAACAAACGACTCGGTTAACGACCGTCGCTAATCAAGCGTAATCCTGACCCCATCGGTCTTCAGTAAATCAGCCAGCTTCTGAGTTTCATCCTTCAAAAACTGCTTGAACTCGTCTTGCGTACTCGGTTGAACCACAAGCCCAGTTCGCGCAATCGACTGCTTAACTGCTGGGTCTGCAACGGCCTGCGTTAACGCCTCGTGCAACTGCTTTTGCACTGACGGCTCAACACCTTGTTGGGTCAAAAATCCGTACCAGGTGCCAAAGACCATATCGACGCCTAACTCTTTAAAGGTAGGCACCTCGGGGGCATCTGGGTGGCGTTCTGCTGCGGCAATCGCGATCGCTTTGAGTCGACCTGCCTTCACATTTGTCATGCCGGTAGGGATATCGAATATCCCCATGACCTGATTACCAAACAAGTCGTTTAAGGCGGGCCCCATTCCTTTGTAGGGAACATGCGTAATTTTGATCTTCGCAGCATGAGCAAAAAGCTCGGCTGCGATGTGTGCGCTTGAACCGTTGCCTGACGAACCCAACACCAACCCACCTGGGTTGGCTTGAGCCAGCGCGATCACTTCGGCTAAGTTTTGCGGGGGTAGCTTGGCATTGATATAAAGCAAGCTTGGCGCGGTACCGATCAAGAGTAACGGCGCCAGTGAACTCGGTTGATAACTGAGATTCTCTTTGAGTAAAGGATTAGACGTGTAAGCGTAGGCGACGACTAGCAAGGTATAGCCATCTGCCGGAGCTTGGCTTACATATTGAGTACCGATGATCGTGCCCCCGCCCCCGCGGTTTTCAGTAACGACCGATTGCCCCCAATGTTGCGAGAGATAGTTTGCAATCGAGCGGGCAAAAATATCAGTGCTGCCACCAGGCGGATACGGCACAACAATCGTGACACGTTTTTCTGGAAATGCTGCGTTGCAAGAAAACGCAGCAAGCGCGAGGCCGAACGCCATAAATGTCTTGCTTAACCAAGACGTTAAAGGTCTCGTTAGAGATGCTTTGAACGATCCCATTAAAGATACCTTGAATGATCCCGCTAAAGTTTGATTTAAAGATGCGTCAAATCGGTTCATGATCTCTTCTCTGCAAAAACTCGCTTGGGCGGCCAAGATAGCGTCAAAAACAAGCCCCGATCTAATCAAAAGTAAGACCGTATCCATTATGATCAATCCAAGCTTGTAAGCGGACTTTTCAACCGCCTCACCTGCGACCGACTGCCAATAAGACGGTACTCGGCTTAGACAAATACTAAACAAGAAAGTACTCGGGTTCAAAAACTATTAAACCCCAAATCCCGCGATCATTTCGGAGACCTCTGATGAACTTCAAACTGAATACCCTGCTTGCCGCCATCACTTTGGCCTCAAGTGTTGCCGCCCAGGCGCAAAGCCCTGCCTCACCGCTACCCACCGCGACCGCCCAATCGCAAGGCTTTTCTGAAGAGGGCTTGAAGCGTCTCGATACCTTCTTTAAAAAAGAAGTTGCCGATAACCGGATGCCCGGCGCTGTCGTAGCGGTGACCAAGAACGGCAAGCTTGTGATCTATGAGGCTTATGGCTATCGCAATAAGGCCACGAATACGCCTATGACCACCGATACGATTTTTGCCTTGGCCTCGATGACTAAGGTAATGACGACCGTGAGTGCGCTGACGTTTTATGAAGAAGCCAAGATGCCCCTAAACGCTTCTGTGGGAAATTGGTTTCCACAATTCAAGACAATGAAACTTGGCGTGTTAGCGGCTGATGGTACTTTAACAACAGTGCCCGCTAAAAAGCCTGTCACGATTCAAGACTTAATGCGCCACACCAATGGCTTAACCTACGGTGGTCGGGGCGCGACCGCGATCCACAAACAATTTCCGGCTTCATCGTCTAGCTCAGCAATGGATTTAGATGGCAAGCAATTTATTGAGAAGCTTGCCTCTGCGCCTTTGTTATACGAACCAGGTACGGCTTGGGATTATGGTTTTGGCTTGGATGTTCTGGGCTTAATCCAAGAGCAAATCACCGGCAAGACGTTAAGCGAAGTCATGCGCGAACGCATCTGGAGCAAACTCGGCATGGTGGATACAGATTTTGACGTGAAAGCAAAAGACGCCA